>JAHEEG010000183.1 GCA_024640825.1 Gammaproteobacteria bacterium | reverse complement strand
CGGGAATGCCCACTCTGCGCGCCGGCATGAGCAGCACCGTGACCGTCGATACCCGCCATCGCCGGACGTGGCGGGATCTGCTTCCCGGTCGTTAGCCTACCCCGGCGGTCAAATCCCGTGACGACCATCCGCACACCCAGACACGTCCTGATGATGTCCAGCATCATGCTGGCCACCGTCCTGTACACCCTGGATTCCACCATAGCAGCGGTGGCGTTGCCGCACATGCAGGGATCGTTCTCCGCCACCCAGGAACAGGTCGCCTGGGTGCTGACTTCCTACATCGTTTCCTCTGCCATCATGACGCCCATGGCCGGGTATCTTTCCGACCGCATTGGCAGACGGTGGCTGTTTCTGGTCAGCGTGTCCGGCTTCATCATGACCTCCATGGCCTGCGGGCTGGCGGTGAATCTGGAGGAGATGGTGATCTTCCGCATCCTTCAGGGCGCGTTCGGCGCACCCCTGATTCCGCTGTCGCAGACGACGGTGCTGGACGCTTACACCCCGGCGACTTACGGTCGCGGCATGGCAGTGTTCGGCGTGGGGGTCATGCTGGGGCCCATCGTCGGGCCCACCCTGGGGGGCTGGCTGACCGAGGTCTTCGACTGGCGTTGGGTGTTCTTCATCAATCTTCCCCTTGGTCTCCTTGCTCTGCTCGGCATTCATCTGAGCGTTCGAGACAATCCGGCAGAGGATCGGGGTCGACCCTTTGATTTTGCCGGCTTCGCGTTTCTCGGTATCTCCATAGGTGCGCTGCAGCTCATGCTCGACCGGGGCAACTCGCTGTCGTGGTTCCAATCCACGGAAATACAGATCGAGGCGCTGGTAGCCGCCGTGTGCTTCTACATGTTCGTCGTGCAGATTTTCACCCGCGATCGACCGTTCATCGACCCGCACATCTTCAGAGACAGAAACTTCTCCATGAGCCTGCTGCTGAGCTTCGTTATCGGGTTCAACCTCATGGCGACCATGGCCATGCTGCCGCCTTTCATGCAGAACCAGCTGGGTTACCCGGTGCTCATAACCGGATGGCTTCTCGCCCCCAGGGGCGTGGGCACCATGATTTCGATGGCTCTGGTTGGCCGGCTCGTGGGACGCATAGACCCGCGACTGCTCATCGTATTTGGCCTGGTCTGCATGGCGGGGTCGCTCTGGCAGATGTCGCTGTTCGATCACAACACCACGCCGGCTCTGCTGGTGCAGACGGGTGTGCTGCAGGGGTTCGGCATGGGTTTCATGTTCGTCCCCATGAGCAGCATGGCTTTCTCCACGCTGGAACCGCGCTACCGTGCGGACGGCTCCGGCCTGTATAGCCTGGGCCGCAACATTGGCAGCAGCGTGGGCATCTCTATTCTGATGGGGGCTCTGGCCGTTTACGCCAGGCAGAACCGTGAGCAGCTCGTTACCCACATCAATCCGTTCAATCCCTTGTTGAATGCGCTGGAAGGCTCGGGCATCGCCGACCCCGGGAACCTTCAGGGTCTGGAGGTGCTCAACCAGATGGTGCAGCAGGAGGCGGTGATGCTCGGTTACCTGGATGATTTCCGATTGATGATGCTGGTCACGCTGATCGCCATGCCGCTGGTGCTGACGCTGCGTCCGGTCTCTCACCGTCCTGCCTGAGCGGCTCCCGCATGATGCGCTCACTGACAGGGCTGGCAGCACGTGCCAGCGCCTGCTGGCCATGGGGCGATCGACGCCGGTTTCGCAGGACAGGTCTGACCGTTAGACTGGCCGCCGGTAAACCGGACAACGACACGCAAGAATTCATGCAGAAACCTATCTCAGCATTTGCAGGCGACGGGCCTTATGTGTTCGTCTGCTATGCGCACCACGACATGGCGCGTGTGTATCCGGATATCAGCTGGCTCAACGAGAACCATATTAATCAGAGGTTCCTTAACATCTGGTACGACGAAGGCATCAGCCCGGGCGTGGAGTGGAGCGAGGAACTGGGCCATGCACTTGAAGGCTCGCAGCAGGTGGTGTTTTTCGTCAGCCAGGCTTCGGTCAACTCACGGCACTGTCGAGATGAGGTGCACTTTGCGTTGAGCCGGGGTATTCCGGTGGTTGCTGTATATCTGGAGGATGTCGTTCTGCCCGTGGGCCTGGAACTGTCCATAGGGTCAACCCAGGCGGTGATGGCGCATCAGTTCAATGCCGATGAATATCGGGCCCGCCTGCTGACGTGAGCAATGCGGCGGAGCGCCTGTCCATGCCGGTCTATGTGCTTCACGCGAATGATGATGCGGCTATACCGCTCGAGGCCGGGCGCAAGCTGGCCAGCCTCATACCCCACGTGGAGTTTGATATCGTGGAGGGCAGGCACGAAGCCGGGACCGGGAACACACCGGTGACACGACAGATGATACTGGACTGGCTTGCACGCAAGCGCGATTGGACGCTTGACGAGTGATTCGCAGGAGGCCGAAATGACCCGCTACCAGACCCTCGATCTGCGCATTGAAGACGCGCTCGCCACGCTGACCATCAATCGTCCGGAGCACCGCAACGGCATGACCAACGGGATGGTGCGTGAAGCTCACGAAGCGCTTTCCCGGGTCGCCGATGACGATACCGTACGCGTTCTGCTGCTCACCGGGGCGGGGGACACGTTCTGCCCGGGCGCCGACCTGAACTGGATCTCCGCAGCGGATCGTGACCCTGAAGATCGCTGCGAGCCGTATCACTTTCAGGTTCCCGCGCTGCTGCACAGCATGCCCCAGCTCACTGTTGCCGGCATCAACGGCGCCTGTGCTGGCGCCGGGTTCGGCTGGGCCTGCGGCTGCGATATCCGGGTGGCGACCCGGCGGGCCATGCTGAATACGGCGTTTCTCAACGTCGCCGTCGCCGGCGACATGGGCCTGCCGTGGAGCCTGCCGCGCCTCGTTGGCGCGGCCAAAGCGCGCGAGCTGAGCTTTTTTACAGAGAAATTCTCCGCGGAAGAGGCGCAGCGCATCGGCCTGGTGGCTCGGGTTTACGAGGATGCGGAGTACGCGGGCGAGGTGGCCGCGCTGTGCGAGCGGCTGCTGGCGTTTTCGCCCACGGCGCTGAAGGCGCTGAAGGCGCATTACGTGGCTGCGGAGACGCTGTCGCTGGAAGCCTATCTGGATCTGGAAACCGCGGCCCATCTGAGCATCGCCTCGGGGCCCCATGCTGCCGAAGCGTTCAGGGCGTTCATCGAGAAGCGCAAACCCGACTTCAACTGAGACGGCGGCGTGCAGCGATACGCGTGCGCCGTCAATGATTGGTCAGGATGTCGTGCCCGGTCTCGGCACGAACGGCTTCGCGATCAGCCGCCCGGGCCTGCTCCTCGACGGCCGAACGCGGGCCACCTACCCAGCTGTCCATGAGTTTGGCAGCGACCACGTCGCCGGCGACATTCACCGCCGTGCGGCTCATGTCGAGAATCCGGTCGACGCCCATGATCAACGCCACCCCCTCAGCCGGTATGCCGACGGTGGTCAGGACCATGGCGAGAATGACGATGCCCACCCCTGGGGTTCCGGGAGAGCCGACGGCGGCGCCCACGGCCATGGCGACCACCAGCAGCATGCCGCCCAGGCCGATGTCGATGCCGTACACCTGGGCGAGAAACATGGCCGCAACCCCCTGGTAGAGGGCCGTGCCGTTCATGTTGATCGTCGCGCCCAGCGGTATGACGAACTGAGAGATAGAAGGGCGTACGTGAAACTGCTCTTCCGCGGTCTTGATGGACAACGGCATGACGGCGGCCGAGCTGGAGGTGGAAAAGGCCAGCAGGAGCAGCTCCCGGGTGCCTCGGAAGAACCCGGCCGGCCGCTGCTGAGCAAACAGCGAAAGCAGCAGCACGTAGAGCCCCAGCAGCAGCAACAGCCCCAGCAACACGGTGGCCACATAGAAAGCCATACCGAACAGGGCCTCCAGACCAATCTGGCTGGTCAGCCGGGCCATCAGACCGAATACCGCCAGGGGTGCCAGCAGCATGGCCCAGCGGACCACGGTCATGCACACCTGTTGCAGAGATCCCAGCAGCTCGAGCAGCGGCTTGGATTGCGCGGGCGGCATGGAAACCAGGGCAACTCCGACGATCATGGAGAAAATCACCACCTGCAGCATTTCGCCCTGCACCATGGAGCTCAGGGGGTTGCCCGGCAGCAGCCCGATGAGTGCGTCGGGCAGCTCTTCCACACCTGGGATTGCGGGAGTCGCCTGGATGGTGTCGCTGAGAGTCGCGGCGCTTTCAATCGTCCCCGCCAGACCTAGGCCAGGGCCCAGAACCTCGGCCAGCCACAGGCCGATCAGCGCTGCTACCGCCGTCGTGGCGATGAAGTAGGCGGTGACGACCAGGCCAAGCCTGCGCAGCTGATCCAGGTCTTCACTCGAGGCCAGGCCGCGGATCACAGAAGCGATGACCAGCGGCACGACGATCATCTGGATGGTCGCAAGAAACAGCTGACCGGGAAGCGCCAGCCAGTTGCCGAGCAGCACGCCGGTCTGGGGTTCCACCAGCCCGACGGCGGGTCCGAGCAGAACCCCGACGATGAGGCCCGCAAACATGCCGATCAGCACGCGCAGCCACAGGCGCCCTTCCACCAGGGCGACCAGATGTTCGCTCAGGTGCTTCAGGGAGCGCGGATGGATGGCCTCCAGATAACGGAACTGACTCCGATTGGGCATGACGATTTAATCCGCTCTTGGTTTCGAGGTCTGTGTGGGTGCGGTGAACATCGGAGAGAATAGGTTTCCGGGTCCGATACCGCCAGCTGCGGTTTCCCCCTATGACCGCTGCCCCGCTATAGTGCAGCCACAGTGCGGGCGGACAACGGGAGTTGGGTTGATGGAATTTATGCTGGACAGCTTTCGGGCGGACTGGGAAGCGTTTCTTGGCTATGCGCCGAGGCTGCTGTACGCGGCGATTCTGTTTGGCCTATTTGCCGTTGCGGGGAATTTCGCGGGGCGCCTTACCCGGACGGTGCTGGGCAGGAGCCCACGTTTTCGGACCAACCAGCGGTTTCTCTCACGCCTGGTCAGCTGGCTGTTCGTCTCGGCGGGCCTGCTGCTGGCGCTCAGCCTGTTGGGATTTACCGGTATCGCAGCGAGCATGCTGGCAACCGGTGGCGTGGTGGCCATCGTCCTCGGGTTTGCGTTTCGCGAGATCGGCGAAAATATTCTGGCTGGCTTCTTTTTGTCGTTCAGTCGCCCGTTTGAGCTGGGTGATCTCATTCAGACCGGCGAGTTCACGGGTACCGTACGCGCCATTGAGTGGCGCTACGTTCATCTGCGCACCGGGGATGCGAGTGACGTTTTCGTGCCCAGCGCGCAGATATTCGGTGAGCCCGTTACCAACTTCACCAGGGATGGCCTGCGCCGCCCCAGCTTCACCGTGGGTGTGGCTTATCAGGATCAGCCGGAAAGGGTACTGGCGCTGCTGGAAGGCGCCGTAACGTCGGTTCCGGAGGTCGCTTCGGGTTTCAAACCGTTCGTCACCATCAAGGCTTTCGGCGCGCAGGTGGTCGAGTACGAAGTTTTCTTCTTCGTAGATTTGAACGAGGCCGGTCGAGATCTGGTCACGACATCGAACCGCGTCAAGACAAGCTGCTGGCGCGCGCTGCGCGATGCGGGTATGACGTTCAGCAGTGACGTGTCTTCAGCGCTGGAGATTAAGACCGTCGCGCCGGTGGCGGTAGAATTGGCCGACGCCCGGGCGGGCGGCTGAGCTTGTCGTAGCACTCAACCCGATGGGTTCTCAGGCCTTTGGCGCGAACGCGTTGCACCAGCCGGCTGCCGCGACCTGCTTGCCCGGGAAGATGCTGCAGGCACCCCAGCCCTCACCGTCGCCCTGGTACAGGGCGCAGCCGACGCAGTTCTGGCCGTCCTGCATGCGCGGGAACTTCGCCCGGTCGACGGTGGCGGCGTCTTCCACATAACCCAGGGCCATCGCCTGCGGGTCGTCCAGCGCGAGCTTCACGCCTTCAGCGTTGGCAACTCTGCTGACGGCAACGGCGGCGGTGGCGATAGCGCCGGTGAGAAGAACACGTCGACGGGTGATGAGCTTGTTCATGGTTTACTCCTTTCGGGTTCTGGTCGGGTTCTGGTCGGGTTCTGGTCGGGTTCTGGTCGGGTTCTGGACGGCCTCGATTGAGCGCATGGTGAGATACGCGGCGTCGGATTTGTGTGAAAACGACCTCGCGCTTCTCGAGACGCGAAACTGGCGAGTTGCGTCCCTGGGATCTGCTTTCCGCATGTTCCGGATAAAGGCGTACAGGCGCAAGACCCTTGTTACATTGTCGCCCGCAGTAAACGGGCGCCCCAACGCATAAGGAAACGTTCATGAGTAGGAGAACGCTTTACGGCACGTCGCAGTCACGGGCGCTTCGATCTATCTGGGCCATTGAAGAGACGGGCATCGACTATACCCACGTGCCCACCCACTATTTCAACGATTCGAAAACCGATGACTACCTCGCGGTCAATCCCAACGGGCGGATCCCGGCGCTGATAGACGGGGACCTGCACCTGTTCGAGTCGATGGCGATCAACCGCTACCTCACCAAGCACTACGGTGGCGATCTGTATCCCTCGAATCCGGCGGATGAGGCTCAGGCGTGGC
>JAHEEG010000182.1 GCA_024640825.1 Gammaproteobacteria bacterium | reverse complement strand
TCTCCCGATTGCTGAGACTAAGTTACTGCCGCTACGTTAGGCCAGGCGCTTCATCAGGAGCTGCACGACAGCTGCGAGCAGCCGACCCGGCTTCGTGCCCAGTCCGGGCGCTTTTCCGCGAAAGCTTCCCTGCCCGGCTGCTCCGTGTAAGGCCGGCGCAACACCTCGAGCAGCTCGTGGATCATGCTGTAGTCGCCGGCTTCCGCCTTGTCGATGGCCTGCTGCGCCAGGTAATTGCGCAGCACGTACCTGGGATTCGCCTCGTTCATTCGCGCGCGGCGTACCTCGGGCGCCTGGCCGTCATCTCTGACCCGGTGCAGATAGGCGGCAAGCCAGGCGTGAATCTCGCTCCTCACATCGTCGGTCAGCTCGCCGGGCAGATAGTAGGCCTGCAGCAGGGGGTCCATCAGCTCTGCCGGTCGCTGGAGCATTGCGGGGTCGAGCTCGGCAAGGCCTCGAAAGAACAGGGTCATGTCGGTTTCGGTGAGCTGCAGCACGGATTCCAGCGCGTCCAGCAGCTCCCCGTCGTCTCTTTCAAACGCCTTCAGCCCGAGTTTGGCTGCCATCATCTGCTGCCAGCGCGCCGTGTAGCAGGTTTCAAAGCCGCGCAGGTGTTCTTCCAGAGGTGCCGCGTCTTCCACCAGCGGATAGATGGCGTTTGCCAGCTGCAGCAGGTTCCACTGAGCTACCGCCGGCTGATGGCCGAAACGGTAGCGCCGCCCGGCCGCGTCCGTGGTGTTGGGCGTCCAGTCGGGGTCATAGTCTTCCAGCCAGCCGTAGGGGCCGTAGTCGATGGTCAGCCCCAGCACCGACATGTTGTCGGTATTCATGACCCCGTGCACGAAGCCAACGCGCATCCAGTGCGCGATCGTCTCCGCGGTGCGCTCGCACACCTCGGCAAACCAGGCCAGCACGATTTGCGCGCTGCCCGCCTGGTACTGCGTCAGCAGGTGGGGAAAGTCGGTCTCCAGGGTGTAATGCAGAAACTTCCGCAGCAGATCGATCTCGCCGCGCGCTGCAAGCATCTGAAAGTGTCCGAAGCGGGTAAACGACGGCGCCACGCGGCAAACGACAGCGCCCGGTTCCAGCGCCGGGTGGCCGTCGTAAAGCATGTCCCGCATCACCTGCTCGCCGGTCAAGGTCAGGCTCAGGGCACGGGTGGTGGGCACCCCCAGATGATGCATGGCTTCGCTGCAGAGAAACTCGCGGACGGACGAGCGCAGCACCGCCAGGCCATCCGCGCTGCGCGAGTAGGGGGTAGGTCCCGCGCCCTTCAACTGCAGCACCTGACGGTCTCCGCCAGGCGCGATAACCTCACCGAGATTGATGGCCCGGCCATCGCCCAGCTGTCCGGCCCAGTTTCCGAACTGATGCCCGCCGTAGCAGGTGGCATGTGGGTCCATGCCCGGCAGCAGCCGGTTTCCTGTGAACACCTCGGCAAACTCGGCGCTTTCGCAGTCTGCCGCGCTGAGCCCAAGCATTTCAGCCACCTCTGCGGAATAAGCCACCAGCCGCGGGGCGGCCACAGAAGTCGGCCGCACGCGGGAAAAGCAGGCGTTGCGAATCTGCCGCCTGGCGCTGCCGGTTTCCGGATCGGCCGGCAGCTCGCGGGTGAAACGGTTCTCGAAGTGAAGGCGCTTGAGCCCGTCAGGTATTCGTGCGATGTTCATGCCGACATTATGGACACAAGAGAACGCGGATCGCATCCCGGATCCCCGTCAGCAGCATCCTAAAAAACCTTCTGCACAACCCAACCCTGCTGCTCTTTCTGATACTCGGTTTCGGGGTCCTGGCGGGCAAGCTGCGCATCGCCGGTGTGCAGTTGGGAAGCGTCACCGGCGTGCTGATGGTGGGACTACTTGCGGGCCACTTCGGCTACACCCTTGGTGGCGCCAGCCAGAGCATCGGCTTCATATTGTTCATCTACTGCGTGGGTGTGCAGGCCGGACCGGATTTCCTCAGCGCGTTCAAACAGGACGGCCTCAAATACGCCAGCCTTGCGGTGACGGTTGCGATCACGGGCGCCGGGCTGGCGTGGACCCTGTCCAACTACCTCGGCTTTGACTTCGGGATAGCCGCGGGCATTCTCGGTGGTGCCCTCACCAGTACACCTACCCTGGTGGCGGCTCAGGACGCCATTCAGCAGGGGGCAGCCATTCCCGAAGGGCTGACCGCAGCGGAAGCCGTCGGCAACATGACCTCCGCCTACGCCATCACCTACGTCTTCGGCATGGCCGGGCTGATCCTGGTGATCTCGTTCCTGCCCCGAGTGCTGGGCATTGACGTAGCGGCAGAAGCGCAGGACTACGGCAGATCGCGGAACCTTGCGCGACCTGGCGGGCTGGCCGACCTGGTACTGCAGCGGGAGCAGCCAACCGCACGGGCCTACCGCGTGGAGCGCGATAGAGCTATCGGCCGCTCCGAACGCACCGAAGAGGAGCAGCAGCTTCCGGCAGCAGTGCAACGCATCAAACGCGGCGAGACATTGCTCGAACCGACCCCGGGTTTCGTTCTCGAACGGGGCGATATCGTTTCGGTGATCGGCCTGGATAGTGCGCACGCGTGGGCCCGCGAGCACCTGGGGCCCGAAGTAATTGCTGATGACGTCACCGACCGCACCAGCACGTCGCGAAGAATTCTGGTTGCAAAAAAGGACATGGCGGGGCGGACGCTGGCGGCGCTTAATTTCAACCGGGCCGAGGGCTGCTTTCTGACCGAAATCATACGCTCCGGCGTCGCGCTACCGCGCCGCCCCGATCTTCAGCTGCACCTGGGTGACGTTCTGGCGGTTACCGGCCCGCCTCACATCCTCGATCAACTCGCCACCGACATGGGCTACGAGGAGAAACGGCTGCAGGAAACGGATCTGGTCACCGTCACCCTGGGCATCGGGCTGGGCGTAGCGATTGGCAGCTTCGCCATGATGATCGGCGAGGTCTCGGTCGGTCTGGGGGTGGCGGGTGGTGTGCTCCTGGCCGGGCTGCTTATGGGAACCCTGCACGCCCGCCGCCCGGACCTCGGCAACCTTCCCACGGGGGCCCGCAACGTGCTGATGGAGCTCGGCCTGCTGTTTTTCATGGCCGGCGTGGCGGTAAATGCGGGAAGCAGCATCGTGGAGACGTTCCTGCAGTGGGGTTGGCGCCTGGCGCTGACCGGCATGCTGGTGACGCTGACGCCCGTGGCGGTTACCTGGCTGCTGGGACGCCTGGTCTTCAGGATGAACAGCGCTCTGCTGCTCGGCGCCATCACCGGCGCGATGACCAGCACGGCCGCGCTGAACCAGGTGCAGGCACAGGCACGCAGCCAGGTACCCATGCTGGGTTATGTCGGGGCGTACACATTCGCCAATGTGCTGCTGGCATTTGCCGGCGCGCTGATCGTCAGGTTCTGATGCAGGAGCCCCGCGCTGCTACTCCACCAGCCTCGAGCGCAGTGTGTGCAGCGCCGAGGCATCCAGCCCGATGGCTTCATCGATGTAGTGCTCCACTCCTTCGAACTCGGCTTCGATCGCCTCGTAGGCGCCTCTCAGGTATTCCGGCCGCACGCCGGCGAGCGCCATAATGGCTTCCCGGTCCGGCACCACCTCGTGGCCGTAGCGGGCCATCAGCCGGGGCAGAATGTAGCCTTCGAAATCCAGCGCGGAGTTGGTGAGCAGGTAGTCTTCCAGCACCGTCTGCTCCGGGACGCCGAGGGCGTGCAGAATGAGCGCGCAGGCAAAGCCGGTGCGATCTTTACCTGCAGAGCAGTGCACCAGGAATCCGCCTTCTTCCAGATCCAGCAGCGCTTCGAACATGCGTGCGTAATCCTCGGCGTGGTCACGGGCCAGCTCCCGGTTGATGGTCACCATGAAGTCGATGCGCTCGGCGAGGCTCAGCTCTGCAGGTTCGCCCTGATCGCTCATGCGCAGCGCGCTGCCGGGAAAGATGGGAATCTCCAGCTGCCGGGGTGAGTGCCGGAAGATGGGGGTGGGCTCTTCTTCTTTCTCTTCGGCCCGACGCAGATCGCAGATGAGGTTTACCCCCAGCTCAGCAAACGCCTGCTGGGCCTCTTCAGACAGATGCGTCAGGGCGCCGGACCGATACAGCCGGTGGCGCCGCACAACCCGGCCATCCTCGGTAGCATAGCCGCCGAAGTCACGCAGGTTGACCGCGCCTGGAAGCATGATGGTTCTTTCGTCCACGTTCGTGCGTCCTGCGGGAAAAGGCCTATTGTAGCCAGTCCAGCCGATTTACGGGGGCCACGCAAGGGGCGATCGTCTAGTCCTCGCCGGCCTGCCCATCGTAATCGGCAATCGCGATGATGCCGCCTTCACGCTCGGGCCGTCCCCTGTCCTTGGCAGGCAGGACATCCTGAAACACATCAAGGCGTTTCCACTCGGCAAGCGGCGTCTCACCCTCGACTCGTGGCACATGTTCAGAAGCACGAAGCCTCTGATAGCGATGTATATAACGTGGGCAGTTCACCCAGGTCTGTCGAACGGCGACCCGAACGACGAGATCCGCTTCCTTGTAGTCGGCAAGCAGCGGGTCGTCAGCGCTGACAGAGGCGCTGCCCTGCAGGCGCAGACGATGAGGGTGCTCAAGATCGATGAACAGCATACCCACTTTAGGGTTGCCGATAAGATTGCCCATCGACAGGAACATGCCGTTGCCGTCATAGCTCGGAACCGCGATGGTGCGCTCATCGAGCACCCTGATAAAACCCGGATCGCCCCCCTTATACGACACCGTTGGGAAGCCATCGTGATCGATCGTCGAGAGGTAGAACATGTCACGCGACGAGACGAAGCTCTGATCCCTGTCATCGAGGAAATCCTTGACGATCATCTCTTCGAGCCGGTCCGCAAGCTCACGCGTGCCAAACCGGGATTGCAGCTCGCGGTGCTTGTCGCCGTAAAAGTTGCCCATGGCTTCGCCCTCTTCTCAACGCCGTGACTGATCGACGCGTCGACCAGTAGCCAGAAAATCATCCTAACAGTTACGTCCGGCGTGAACGGCGCAGATCAGGACGCCACTTGCCTCTTCCTGTCAATGTCGGCTACCGACGGGTTACCGCCGGCAATGCGGGACAATCGAAGCGTGCCCAGCGCCATGGCGCCCGCCACGGCCGCCAGCGCGTAGAGGCCGGCGTCAAACCCCCCGGTCAGGTCGAACATGAGCCCCAGGCCCAAAGGCCCGAGCACGCCACCCACCTCGGCGGCGGAAAAAAACAGGCCGCTGGCGGTACCGGTATGCCGTTCCTGAATGGCCGGCAATTCTACCAGCGTGAGTATCAGCACGGTCATAAGCGAAGATCTCACCAGCCCCTGCAGAAACAAGCTTGCCCCGAGCACAAGCGGATGCTGGAACTGCAGGGCCAGGCTGACCACCACCGCGGCGATACAGAGGATAAAGATGATTCTGAAGCGGCGTTCCGGCGTCGCCAGGCGCGGAATCGTGAGCGAACCGAACACGCCCACCAGCAGCGGAAAGGCGGCCCAGTATCCGGCCTCCACCACCGACAAACCACCGGTACGCAGCAGTTCCGGCAGCCAGTTGTTCAATCCATGATTAAACAGAAACGCCCCAACGGCCATCAGCAGCAGCAGTTTAATTCCCGGGCCGCGCAGGATGTCGGCGACAACGCTGCCACCCGCTGGCGTAGAGGACAGTGCCGGTACCGCTTGCTGCTGAAAACCACGTACCTTAGGCCCTGCCAGTGACGCTATAACAAACCACAGGACGGCGCCGGCCAGCGCAAAAGCGCTCCACAGCAGCATCACTGCTCGCCAGCTCTGGTCGAACAGGGGCAGCAGAACAGAGTGAGTGAGGGTCAGCGCCAGAATGCCGCCGGTGGTAGGCCCCGTCATGTAGATCCCCATGGCCAGCCCCCGCTGGCTGCCCTGGAAAATGCCGGTGACGATTTTCGGCGCACCCGAGGAAATGATGGGGCCGCCGACGCCGAACAGCATCACGGCCAGCAACAGCGTCCAGTAATCGTCCGCAAAAGCGCGGCCGATACCGGACAGCACCACCAGGCCGACACCGAGGGTCAACGCCAGCCGCCCACCGAGTCGGTCTAGCAGCATGCCGCAGGGAATGGCGGCAACGATGTACACCAGCTGCCAGGCGCCCATGACGCTGCCCATGGCGGAATGGCTCATGTTCAGATCAGCCTGAACGATGGGCACCAGCGGCGCCAGCGACGCCACCGTGACGCCGAAAGACGCGTAGCAAAGCCACAGACCGGCAAGAATCAGCCAACGCATGGGAATAGCCCTGGTGAGTGAGCCGCGGCACCGGCTTGCATCCCGTCGCCGCTGGGGTCAGATTTGCGGAAGAATTCTAAACAATCGCCGACCCGGGGAGGAAATGATGGCTGATCCGGTAAACCACCGACCGTTCTTTCAGGAGGCCTATCTGGTCAACGACCTGGACGCATCCATCCAGAAGTGGAGCGACCTGTTCGGCGCGGGCCCGTTCCGCAGGGCCATGCACCACAAGACCGACCGGTTTCACTACCGCGGCACCGATCAGGAAGCCGACGTGTCCTACGCTTTCGGCTACCTGGGCGACATGATGATCCAGTTCATTCAGCAGCACGACGACACGCCGTCCATCTAT
>JAHEEG010000046.1 GCA_024640825.1 Gammaproteobacteria bacterium | reverse complement strand
GCTTGAAATCATCCTGCATCCCGGGATCGATCCCCAGCATCTCGGCGATCACCACCGTCGGAACCGGGCCGGCAAAGTCGGCGATGAGGTCAAACTCGCCGCCCTCCAGGCCACCCAGCACCCTTGCGACCACGGCGCGGATGCGTGGCCGCCAGGCTTCCACCGCCCTGGGGGTGAAAGAACTGCTGACCAGCGAGCGCAAACGCTTGTGATCCGGGTCGTCCATGAGCAGCATCGAGGGTTCTTCCCCCTCCGGCGGCAACAGAAACTGCGAAAACGATTCCGGGTTGCCTTTCCGCGGGTCCGACCACATTTCCTTGTGGCGCAGAATGTCGTGCACCCGATCGTGATCGGTGACCACCAGGCGCCCCAGCTCGCTATCGAAGTGTGTGGGAGCGCGCCGACGCAGCTCCGCCAGAACCGCGTAGGGGTCTTCCCGGAAGTCCGGATCCAGCGCCGTCAGTCGCACACCCGAGGGCAACTGCCCGCCAGTCGTTGAATCCGCCATGTTTTTTCCTCGCCCTTGTGATCTCCCGGGGATGTAGATTAAATCCGCGCGCATGAAAGAAGCAAAGCCAGCAGCAGGCACAGCCATCCGGCCCCGCCCCGGTACAAGGGCTGACCCCATATTCGGTTACCGCCCCTACTGGGCGCATCGTCTCACGCCGGCACCCGTGCTGCCCATGACCCGGGCCGAAATGGACGACCTGGGCTGGGACAGCTGCGACATCATCATCGTCACCGGCGACGCCTACGTGGATCACCCCAGTTTCGGCATGGCCATCGTCGGCCGCTTTCTGGAAGCCCAGGGATTCCGGGTTGGCATCATCGCGCAGCCGGACTGGCGCAGCACCGACGCATTTGAAGCCCTGGGGCCACCCAATCTGTTCTTCGGTGTGACCGGCGGCAACATGGACTCCATGGTCAACCGCTACACGTCGGACCGGAAGATCCGCCGCGACGATGCCTACACCCCCCACGGCGCAGGCGGCAAACGCCCGGACCGCAGCGTAATCGTCTACAGCCAGCGATTGCGGGAAGCCTACGCCAGCGTGGCTATCGTCATCGGCGGTATCGAGGCAAGCCTGCGGCGCATCGCCCATTACGATTACTGGTCGGAAAAGGTGCGCCGCTCTGTCCTCCTGGACGCCAAGGCAGACCTTCTGCTGTACGGCAACGCAGAGCGGGCGCTGGCGGAGGTGGCCCATCGAGTCGCCGCAGGCGAGACAATCGACGGAATCACTGACATCCGCGGTACCGCCTTCATCCGCAATCGGTCGCCCGATGACTGGATCGAGATCGATTCCACCCATCTGGATACGCCTGGATCGCTGAATCCCCCTGAAGACCCTTACGCCATGGACGGCATGGACAAAGGCGCCAGCGAATCTCAGGGGAACGTCTCCACCGCAGAATCAAACGCCGATGTGCAGGTGGTCCGCTTCGTCAGAGACGTGAAAGCCGTTGATCGCGGCCGCAGCGTGATCCGCCTGCCGGACTACGAATCGGTCAGCAAGGACCCCATACTCTACGCGCACGCTTCGCGCATCCTGCATCTGGAGTCGAATCCGGGCAACGCCCGGGCGCTGGTGCAGCGGCATGGCGACAGAGACCTCTGGCTGAACCCGCCGCCCGTACCTCTGACCACCCCCGAGATGGACGCGCTTTACGAACTACCGTTCACCCGGCTGCCGCATCCGGCCTACCAAGATGCCCGCATCCCGGCCTACGAGATGATCCGCTTCTCCATCGCCATACAGCGCGGCTGCTTTGGCGGCTGTACCTTCTGCTCCATCACCGAGCACGAGGGACGCATCATTCAGAGCCGGTCGGAACCATCCATCCTGCGGGAAATAGAAACGATACGCGACGAGGTGCCCGGGTTCACCGGCGTCATCTCGGATTTGGGCGGACCTACGGCCAACATGTACCGGCTGCACTGCAAAAGCCCGAAGATCGAGTCCGCCTGCAGACGGCCCTCCTGCGTTTACCCTGGGATATGCCCGAACCTGAATACCGATCACTCGCCGCTGATCTCGCTGTATCGCCGAGCGCGAGCTCTGCCCGGCATCAAGAAAGTTCTGATCGCTTCCGGCGTCCGTTACGACCTCGCCATCGAATCTCCCGAGTACGTCAAGGAGCTGGCTGCACACCACACCGGTGGCTACCTGAAGATCGCGCCGGAGGCTCTGGCGGAAGGCCCGCTGTCCAAAATGATGAAGCCGGGCATGGACACGTACTACCGGTTCAAGGCGCTATTCGACCGTTACTCCAGAGAGGCTGGCAAAGAGCAGTACCTGATCCCCTACTTCATCGCCGCGCATCCGGGAACCACCGACGAGGACATGCTGCAGCTGGCACTGTGGCTGAAAGAGAACGGCTTTCGCGCCGACCAGGTGCAGGCGTTTCTGCCTTCGCCGATGTCCACCGCCGCCGCCATGTACCACAGCGGCGTCAACCCGCTGCGCAAGGTCACCCGGCACAGCGAGCGAGTGCACATTCCCCGGGGGCTCAAAGTGCGGCGTCTGCACAAGGCCTTCCTGCGCTATCACGACGCCAACAACTGGCCCCTGCTGCGCGAGGCCCTGCGCCGCATGGGCCGCGCGGACCTGATAGGAAACGGTAAACGCCATCTGGTGCCAAGCTTTCAACCGGCAGGGACCGGAGATGCCCGCGAAGGCAGCCGGCGCAAAGGCGCTTACAGGCCAGCACGAACCCAGCATGCGCGACAGGAAGCCGAGGACTTCAAGCCGAAAAGATCCGCAAGGGTCCGGAAGAAGCGCCGCTGAAGCTCAGCGCATGCGCATCAGGCCTTCCTGCATGGTGCTGGCAATCAGCCGGCCACTCTCGGTAAAGATCTCACCGCGGTTATAGCCCCGTGCCGCCGAGGATGAAGGGCTGTCCAGGGCATAGAGCAGCCAGCCGTCTACCCGCCAGTCACTCACTGCCGGATGATGGAACCACATGGCGTGATCCAGGCTGGCCATCTGCATCTGTTCCCGCTGAAAAGACCCCCGATGGGGCAGCCGTGCGGTGGAAAGCAAGGCGTTGTCGGATTCGTATACCAGCAGGCAGGCATGCAGGGCCGGGTCGTCGGCAACCGGGCCATTGCTGCGGAACCATATGTGCTGCCTGGGCTGTTGCGGACTCTCCTCTTTAAACGCTTTGTGCTCCACCCGCCATTCGAGAAAAGGCGGCTGCTTGAGCTCCTGCGGAAT
Organism: Gammaproteobacteria bacterium; assembly: GCA_024640825.1. Taxonomy (GTDB): domain Bacteria; phylum Pseudomonadota; class Gammaproteobacteria; order Pseudomonadales; family Azotimanducaceae; genus UBA7803. Next base: position 20,944 of record JAHEEG010000046.1, on the reverse strand, counting down.
CTTGCGCTCTGGCGGGGGGACCATGGCCGGCATCTCATCCTGATGCTCGAGCCCGGATTCCACGATCTGGAAGGAGGCATCCATGTTGAAAATAGCTTGGCCGTGCTGAATCACCACGACGCGACGTGTGGTGAAGGAGCGCCCGTCGCGTATCCGCTCGACGTCGATCAGGGCCGGGACGGAGGGATCTCCCGGTCGCAGAAAATAGCCGTGCAGGGAATGCGGCGACCGCTCCTCGGGAACGGTCCGGATAGCCGCCATCAGGGCCTGAGCCATGATCTGCCCGCCATAGAGCCGCCCGGAGCGATCCGCCGGATGATGGGCGCGGAACAGGTTTTTCTCGATGCGCTCGAGATCGAGAAGCCCGATCAGCTCGGAGAGCCTGTTGGAGGCGGTGGTCTGGGTCATTGCGCCTGTCGATCATCCAGGGAAGCAGCAGTTTAAGCCCTCTGTGACGCCCGCCGCGAACAACAGATTAGCGCTTCCCCGAGCGGGGAGGCTGGATGCCGGTTGTCCAGGATTTGTATACTACAAAACCGAGGAAATCCAGCGAGCACGCCATGCCAGAATCCAACACCACCCGATACAACATCGGCGCTGTTTCCCGCCTGACCGGTGTTTCCCGGGAAAAGATCAGGATCTGGGAACGGCGCTACGGGGCGGTGGAACCGGCGCGGGACGAGGCCAACCTGCGAAAGTACAGCCAGCAGGACGTTGAGCGGCTGATTCTGATCCGCCGCCTTGTCGACAGCGGCCAGGCCGTCAGCAACGTGGCCAACCTGAGCCTTGGCGAGTTGCAGGCGCGCCTGCAGGCCCTGGCGCCTAAACCCGATATGTCCGGCACCCTGCCGCAGACGGCGCTCGCCGTGCTCAGCGAGGGAGGCGGCCTGGCAGATACGCTGACGAAGCTGGGCATTGCATCGGTCGCCACCATCGGCAGCCTGGCGGACGCGGAAAGCTGGCTGGCAGCCCACAGGGCAGATCTGGTGGCCGTAGAATTGCCCACGCTGCTGCGCACCGACCTGGCGACCCTGAATCAGCTGCGCAGACTGGCGGCACAGAGCAGGCTGGTCGTCGTCTACCGATTCGCCCCAGTCCGCATGCGGGAGCAGTTACAGACACTGGGCATCAGAGCCATCAGAGCCCCCCTGCAGGCAGAAGATCTGCAACCCCACCCACCGGCAGGCCCAGCAGCATCCACAGAGCGCTCGGGGTCGCCGCGCCTGGACTATCGGCAGCGGCAGTACACGCCGGAACAGCTCCTGGAAATGAGCAACATGGCCACCCAGGTCCAGTGCGAATGTCCGCGACACCTGGCAGACCTGGTGCGCGAACTGAGCGCCTTTGAAGACTACTCTCTGGGGTGTGAGGCCGAATCGGCCGCAGACGCCGAAATGCACCGGGAGGTGTACCACGTCGTCGCGCGCGCTCGAGCGCTGGTGGAAGATGCGCTGGCGATCGTAGCCCAGGAGGAAAGTATCCCACTCTGATCCGCCTCAGGGCGCCGCCGGGCAGATGAAGCGCCGCGAGCCGCCTGAAGAAAAGAAGCCAGCGGACCCGGGGGGAGGGGAGAGGGAGGGGAACCAGGCCCGCCAGCTGTCAAGGCGCCGGTACTGCATAACCCGGCAGAACGAAAGATAGCTAATTGTCCATTGTTTGTCCACTACATATAGTGTACAAATAGACGCATGGATAGAAAGACACCAGACAACGCGGTCGAACCCCAAAAGACAGCCCTGATCGTCGGCGCCTCCGGAGGCCTGGGTCGGGCACTCACCCTGCATCTGTCTCAGCGGGCAAATGTCGGAACCGTGCTGGCCCTCTCCCGGAAGCGCCCGGAAGCGGCCTGGTCTGACATAGACAATCCCAAGATCCAATGGCTGCAGACCGATACGGCTGATCAGGCGGACCTGCAGGATGCAGCACGCCGAATCGGCGACACTCACAGCCGCATACATTTTCTGATCAACTGCACGGGCACGCTGCACGGCGGCGATACAGACCCGGATTTCAAGCCGGAGAAAGCCCTGGCAGAGCTCCGACCGGAGAACCTGCACCGGTGCATGCAGGTCAACGCGTTCGCACCCCTGGCGGCCTTACAGGCATTCGCGCCCCTGCTCCACCACGACGAGGGCGCCGTTGCGGCGACCCTCTCCGCCATGGTTGGCAGCATTGGCGACAACCACCTTGGCGGCTGGTACAGCTACCGCATGAGCAAGGCCGCCCTGAACATGGGTTTACGCAGCGCCGCTATTGAGTTCGCCAGGCGTCGCAACGGCCCCGTCGTGATCGCCATTCACCCGGGAACAACGCTAACGCCACTTTCCGAACCCTTTGTGAAACGCCACAAGCATCGGCCACCCGAAGCAAGCGCTGAGCGAATCATGACAGTCATCGATTCCCTGGAACCCGAGGACTCGGGAAAATTTTTCCACTGGGACGGCAGCGAGTTGCCCTGGTGAACCACCCCGACAACACGCGACCAAGGACGCGCAACGCAAACCAACGAGGGCTCGAACAATGAACAAACTGTTCCTCAGCTTCGGCAATCAACTCTTCCATCCTCGATACCTCGCTCGATTCAAGGACGCAAACATCATCCTGGTCGAGGATGAGCATTTCTGCACCAAGTATGCTTACCACAAGCAGAAGCTGGTATTCGTTCTGGCAGCCATGGCCAATTACGCCCGGCTGCTCCGGGATCAAGGCTTTCGGGTGAGCCACTTCACTCTGGATGACAAGCGCAACTGGCGTCGCGCGGTCACGGAGCTCGCCGCGGAAACCGGCGCCGACACCCTGTGCCATTTCGAGTTGGAGAGCCCGGATCTCACCGCAGCCATCGAGCGTTTCGCACGGCAGCGGCAGCTGAAGCTGGACGTGGTGCAGACGCCGATGTTTCTCAACACGCTGGCGGACTTCTCGGCACATCTGGACGAGCACGAGACGCCCAAGCTGCTGCCCTTCTATCGGGAACAGCGGCTGCGTCGGGACATTCTGATCACGCCCGAGGGCCTGCCGATAGGCGGCCGCTGGAGCTACGATCAGGAGAACCGCGCAAAACTGCCCCGCGATCTTCAGCCGGAAGAACCGCAGCTTCTTTCTCACCCCACAACAGTATCGTCAGCAAAGCGTCTGGTTGAGGCGCGCTTCGCTTCGAACCCGGGCCGTCTGGATGATTTCTGGTTGCCCACCACCCACACCGCAGCGGAGGCTTGGCTCGAGGCGTTCCTGGCCACGCGATTCTGGAACTTTGGAACTTACGAGGACGCTCTGACCGAGCGTTCGCCGTTCGTCTACCACAGCGGCCTGGCACCGCTGATGAACATCGGGCTGCTGACACCGGAGCAGGTGGTCAACCGGGCCCTCGAGTACGCGGGCAGCAACAACGTGCCCGTGAACAGCCTGGAGGGCTTCATCCGGCAAATCATCGGCTGGCGCGAGTTCGTCCGCGGCGTATTTCATCATTACTACGAACCCATGCAGAGCCGCAACATTTGGAACGGGGACCGCAAGCTCACCGACGCCTGGTACAACGCCAGCACCGGCATCTCGCCGCTGGACCATGTGATCCGTAAATCCCTGAAGCTGGGCTGGGCCCATCACATCGAACGGCTCATGGTGGCCGCCAACCTGATGAACCTCGCGGGCATTCAACCTCAGCAGGTTTATCGCTGGTTCATGGAAATGTTTGTAGACGCCTACGACTGGGTGATGGTGCCCAACGTGTTCGGTATGGGGCTTACCAGCGAGGGCGGCATCTTCACCACCAAACCCTACATCTGCGGATCGAACTACGTGCTAAAGATGGGCGACTTCAAACGCGGGGAGTGGTGCGACGTCATGGACGGTTTGCTGTGGCGCTTCGTCGCCAACCACGAGCAAACGCTGCGAACCAACCATCGGCTTGCACCCATGGTGGCAAACCTCGGCCGGGTTGCACGCAAACGGCCCGAGATCTTCACTCTGGCAGATCGCTTCATTGAGGAGCACACGGAGGCAGCATGAGTGCCGACCCCGCATCTAGTTTTCGCAGGCTTTCCGGGAATGCTTCCGACGCCAAGCGCGTCGTCGTGGCTGGCGGTTCCGGCTTTATCGGCCAGCGGTTGTGCCAGACCCTGCTGGCCGATGGCTTCGAGGTCACTATTCTGACCCGCGGGAAGCGCGAACCGAAATCCAGCGGCATTCGCTATCTGACATGGGATCCTGAAGCTTCAGGATCCCACCTGGAAAAAGACGCTGAAAGGCAGACCGAAACGCTGAAGGAGGCGCTGTCGGGCGCCCGGGCGGTGGTAAATCTTTGCGGCGAGAGCATAGCCGGCCCGCGCTGGACCGATGCCCGCAAACGAGAGCTGACAAAAAGCCGTACGCAACCAACGGAGACCCTGGTGGCCGCTGTTGCAGAGCTGGATCAGCCGCCAGCGGTATTCATTCAGGCTTCCGGCGTGGGGTACGCGGGCACCGGCCAGGCAGCCATAGACGAGTCCGCCCCTGCCGGCCAGGACTTTCTCGCTCGCCTGGCGGTTGCCTGGGAAAACCCTGTAGAGAGGCTGGCGATTCGCAGCGTGATCCTGCGCTTCGGCGTCGTGCTGGACGTCAGCGGCGGCGCGTTGCCGCAGATGCTGCTCCCCTTCCGGCTGTTCGTCGGCGGACCGATCGGCAGTGGCAAGCAGTGGCTATCCTGGGTACACGTGGATGACGCCGTTGCCGCGATCCGTTTTGCCATAGACAGCGATCTCTCCGGACCCGTCCACGTCACGGCACCCGAGCCGGTACGCAATGCCAGCTTCGCAAGCACCGTCGGCAGACTCATGAGACGCCCGGCCTTGCTGACTCTGCCCCGTTTTGTCATGACCGCAGCGCTGGGCGAGCAGGCCACCCTGGTGTGCGACGGGCAGCGAGCCATTCCCGCGCGGCTGCTGGCGGCGGGCTATGAATTTCGCTTCCCGACGCTGGACAGAGCGCTGCATGATCTTCTGAGCGTCTGAGCAACCGCTAAGCCAGAACACAATTCCCGATAGCCGCCGTTTCCCCGTGATGGCACTGCGCTAAGCCGCGATGTTCTGACAACCATAGACCTATAATGGGCGTATGACGCGAGCGCAAAAGATCGCCGCCGCTCTTATGCTGAGCATCCTAATCGCAAACAATCCGGCGTCGGCAGCCTCTTTGTTACTCCAATCGGTTCTGGATCAGCTGGTAGCCGACGGCTACCCCATCGTGTACAGCAACGATGTGGTCCTGCCCGAGACGCGCGTCGAACTCCCGGAGATCACCGTGCCGGCCCTGAGGGCGGCACTTCCGGAAGCCGGACTGGATCTGCAGCGCCAAGGCGACATCTACCTCATTACCCCGCTTGCAAACCGCGTGACCCTCGAGCCAGAGTCCGACTCTCCCGCTCCGCCACCCGAAGCAAGCACGACTCTGGAAACCATTATCGTGACCGGCACCCGTCACCGGCTGGGCCAGAACTCGAAGTCGGGATCGGTCAGCACGCTCACCAGCGAGGAAATGCAACTGACCCCGAGCCTGGGCGGTGATGCCATGCGGGTGGTCACCCGACTGCCCGGCATGTCTTCGGTGGGTGTGTCTGCCAAGCCGCAGGTGCGCGGCGGTCTCGCCGACGAGGTACTGGTGCGGGTAGACGGCGTGGAGCTGTTCGACTCTTACCACCTGGCGGATTTTCAGAGCTTCTTCAGCGTGGTGGATGACCGGACCGTCGACGCCGTAGACGTGTACACCGGCGGGTTTCCAGCAAGATATGGCAACCGCATGAGCGGCGTGGTCGACATTTCCACCCGCGAGCGGGAAAACGTCCAGCGAACCGAGCTCGGGTTGTCGGCAATATCACTTTTCGCCAATACCAGCGGCAGCGTCAATGACGGCCAGACCCGCTATCTCACCTCGCTGCGCCACGGCAACCTCAAATTCGTGATCAACCAGCTGAACAGCCGGGTCGGCACCCCGAAGTACTACGACGGCTACGGCCAGATCAGCCATCAGCTCAGCCCAGATACGGCCCTGGCCGCAGGCACGCTGCTGACCAGAGACGACGTGTCCGTTCGAGACGATACCCAAACGGCCAACTCCAGAGTCGACAACCGCTATCTGTGGTTTCGCTTGGAACACCAGCTGACGGAGCGCCTGAGCAATCAGAGCCTGTTCACGCTGTCGTGGTCGGATCGGCACAGAAAACTGCGGGATCCGCTGGAAGAGGAGGACGAGATAGCCGGGTTTCTGGACTACGACCAGAACGTCAGAAAATACGATCTGCGCACCGACTTCTCGTACGAGCAGCGAGAGACTCTGATGGAGTTCGGCGCCGAAGCATCCTGGGCCAAAAGCCGCTACGACTCGGCATCTATCGCGGATAGGGGAGATCTCGGCCAGCTGCTGTACGGGTCGCCTTTTGAGAGCTTCGACATACAGACCAACCCCAGCGGCTGGTCCGGCGGCATTTACTGGGCCGGTGAGTTCAGGATTTTGGACGGTCTCTTCGTGCTGCCAGGCATACGCTGGGACATTCAGGACTACTATGATTTCGGATCCACGGACCACGCGTCGCCGCGGCTGGGCCTGAGATACGAACCCACCGATGCGCTGACATTAAGAGCGGACGTCGGCCGATACCATCAACCGGAAGCCATTCACGAGCTGCCCGTCGCCGACGGCCGGGCGACCTTCTCCAAACCCCAGCGTTCTGATCACTTCATACTCGGTCTCGAGTGGCTCATCGGAAACGGGTGGGAGCTGCGAGCGGACCTGTACCGTAAGGACTACGATCAGACAAAGCAGCGTTATGAAAACATGTTCAATCCCTTCGTCATGATCCCCGAGCTGGAAGCAGACCGGGTCGCGCTGGATCCGCACCGGGCAAGGGCGCGAGGGCTGGACCTGGAGATCCGCAAGCAGCTGACCGATGGACTTTCGGCGGTGATGCGCTACGGATATATGAACGCTGAGGACCGATTCATCGATGACTGGGTTACCCGGCGCTGGTCCCAGCGCAACACGTGGGTGACCATGCTCGCCTGGCAGCGGGAGACCTTCAGCCTCGCCGCAGCGGTAACCTGGCATTCTGGGTGGCACGGCGGCACGCCGCCGACAGAGGTACCGGAGGGGGATACCCTGTCTGTGGAAGACGTCGTCGGTAATACCGAGCTGCGGGCGTATTTTTCCATCGACCTCAGCGCCAGCAGAACCTGGCGGTTCCCCCGCGCCGCCGTCACGCTGTTCGCCGACGTCACCAATGTGCTCGATCGAAAAAATGTTGCCGGTGTGGACTGGGACGCGACCGAGGAAAACGGCGTGTTCGTCTTCGAATCGACTTCCGATCTGCTGTTGCCGCTGATACCTTCAGCGGGAATTCTGATTACCTTCTGAAGCCGGGAAGCCCCGGAGAATTCAGCGCTTCCCTAACCCCACCAGCAGCGTTGCCGAATCTGAAGGCAGAAAACGCAAACGCGTAGAAGCTTCCACCGCGACCAGTACCTGGGGGCTGGGAATCTTCGTATCGGTGCCTGCCAATCGCCCTTCCCGGGCAACGTCAGCTGCCTTTTCGTCCACATACTTCAGCGTCCGGCCCGACTCCCGAGCAGCCCAGATCAGCACTTCGTCTGGTGAACGTCCGGTCAGCGAAATTCCCGGAGAAATCTCCACTGCCCAGTCCCATTGCTCGCCGCTACGGGGCTTACGGCTCTCGGTAACGCTGCCGTCTTTGGCAACCCGTATTTCCCCAGCGGTGGAGGCATCTGCAGACAGCTGTCGCTTATGCTGTTCCGAGCGGAAGATGATCTGGCCCTCTCGCACGGCGCTGACGAGCCGGTCTGAATCGAGCTGAACCACATACTGCGTTCCAAGATGAGTCACCGAGCCCAGCCGCGTGGCCACCACGACGTCGGTCTGCGCAGCGCCCAACCCGCCGGTGTCGACATAGACGACGCCGCTGACCAGCTCCAGCCGGGTGGTATGCACAATCACCTCCGTGTCCCTGCCAATCCGGACATCCGCACCCCGGTATCTGATCCCCAGGCCACCCCGCAGTCCGGTACGCAACCGGTCTCCGGCGTTCAGGCGCTCACCGGACACCAGGCTGCGCTGCGTTCCCTGCGCGCCACCTACACTGTTTCCGCCAAACACCACCTGAACTTGGGCAACGCCAACAGCAACCGGCAGATCTGGCGCCTGCATCATGAACAGCACTGCCACCACTGCAGAAATAGATGCGGCTATCCCCGCAGCGCGAATCTGCCAGCGGCGGCGCTTCTCTGCGCGAGCGTCCGCGAGCGAGGCGCGGAAGTGCCCGACCCACCGCTCGAGTTGAGCCTCTGAGGGCGCCGTTCGACTGCCGGCTTGAGAAAGAATTCCCGCCAGCCGCCGTTCTTCCTCTACATCGGAAACCCGATCATGCGGAGTCTCACGATCGGTCATCTGCACCTCCTCGGCACCTCTGCCCGGTCTCCATCCGGAGTTTCCAGATCAAAGTCCGCCGCATCGTAAAGCCGCCGGAAGGCGCGCCTGCCGCGAGCCAGCAATGACTGCACCGCGGCGTCGGCCAGCTTCATCCTCTGGGCGATCTCTTTCGAGCTGTAGCCGTCCACGTATTTCATCTCCAGGGCCCGCGCATAGTTTGCAGGCAGCTGATCTAGCGCGGCGTGCACCTGCGCCGCAAACTGGTCAGTTCCGGATACCGCTTCGGGTTCGTCTGCCGCAGGCGCCGTGGCGAGCGCCACCGCACTCTCGGTCGCAGCGTCCTGCTGAAAACTGACCACGGTGCCATGTCGCTCCGCCGCGCCCAGATGCTTGGATATTTCCCGCCGGCATATCTGATAGAGCCATCCCAGCAAAGGCGCTTCGCCCCGGTAAGTTTCCATCCGCCGCGCAGCGTTGGTGAGCACAACCTGCACCACGTCATCGGCATCCTGCTCGGTGGGCAGCCGAGACAAGGCGAATCGAAAGAGTTTTGGCAGATACTCATCGCAGAATGCCTTGATGGCCCGCTGGTCACCTCTGAGCATGCGCCGAGCCAGCCGTCTGTCGCGGGCAATCTGCAGCTGCCCGTCTTGATCCGATTGTTCTGCCGGCATCCGCGGTTTCTCGCCGCCCGTTTCAGCTTCCGTCGCCAGTATAGAGGCAGGGTCAGCAGATTTTCTGTCGTGCCAATGCGTCTCGGGCTGGCAACCCGACGCCCGCGCGGCATCCTCCTGGCTAAGAGCCCAGGCGGTAGCGGACCTTGAATATCAGGAAATTGGTCAGCGGCTCTTTCCAGGAGTTTTGAAACACGTCGGAGAAGCTGTCGTCGCCAAGCGCAGCGCCCAGATCGGCCTGTCTCGTGTAAACCACGAACAGGTCGGACAAGGGCGCGATCTCCCAGCGATATCTGGCCTGAAAGCTGTACTGGGAGACGGAGAAATCATAGCTCGCCCTGGCACCGGGCCCTGTCGGCTTGTTGATGGGAATAAGGTTTCCGGCTCGCTCAGGAATCTGATAGAAGTCTTTTTCGCTGGCCTTGATACCCACCCACTGCATGGATACCCGAAACTGCTGTCGGGCGCTCAGGAAGTAATCGATGGAAAGCTTCGGCTGCCACTGCTCGGCGTCATACGTGACCATGAGCCTGTCGTTGTTGATGCCGTCCTCGTTGTCGATGTGCAGCAGCCATTCGTCACGGTTCTGATAGACAACGCCCAGGGTGAGAATGAAGCGGTCATCGGGGCGCCAGTTGAACGTCACATCGCCGATGTAGGTGTCACCGCCAAGATCTTCTTCCTTAACGCCGCCGCCAAACCCGAAGCTGAACTTTTTGGTGCCGTCCGACTGCCAGTTCAACCGGAACTCCGTGCGCTCTTCTATCCGGAATGTCCCGTTGTCAAAGCTGTTCAGATCGTCGTAGATCGGAAAAAAATGATTGAGCCGCACCGTAACCGAAGTGAGGTCGTTGAAGGTTGCCCGATCCGAAAGGAAGATGCCGCCTCCGGTGAAGAGGTTGCGGGACACGTTGTTCTGCAGGAAACCTCTGACATCGAACTGATTGTCTCGAGCCCAGGAAAGGCCTGATTTCGTTACGCCGAGGGAACTGCGAATCCGGTACTCGTCGTTGCGGGCCAGAAACCCCAGATCATTGATGTCGAACTGCTCGTCAAAGTATTCGAGCCCCACCCTCTGCACCACGCCCTGCCGGTAGGTGTACTCAAAGTCGACAAAACCGCCGTACCCCCGCCCGACGTCCTCGAGATCCGAAACGTTGTCGTCTATTTCCGAGGTCATAACCTGGCCGTCGACTTTCAGCTTTCCACTGGGCGTGAAGAAGTGCCCGTCCACGCCGGTAGCGTATGCGTCGCGTTCCGGGTTCAGCGCTGCTGTGGTAAGGAAGCCCAGCGCTCGATAGCCTCCACCCAGATTGTTTTCGTAAAGCATTCGGGCGACGCCGTAGTTGTTGCCGTTCTGCTGGATACGCGAGGTCTGTCCGTCATCTATGACAAAGAACTTCGCCTCTTTCTCGAAAGCGCCGAGCACCCCGTAGCGGACATTGCCCAGCTGCCCCGTGGTTTTGGCTGCCCCATAAAGCTCCGTCGGCTGAACCAGGTCTCTCTCGAGAATCTCCAGCTCCGAATCGACCAGGGGTTCCCGGGGCTGACCGCCAATACGCCGGGTGTTCAACATGGTATAGGGGGCGCCGCTGTTACCCACACCGCGGTTCCGCGTATCCGCCCTGGGCGTAGCAATGAAGACCTCCTGGCCTTCCAGAAAGAACAGCCGTTTCTCAGCAAAAAAAGTTTCCGTAGCGGACAGATTGACCACGACGTCGTCCGACTCCACATTGCCGAAATCGGGGTTGACCGTTGCCAGAAGCTGGAAGTTGCTGGACGGACGCCAGAACAGATCCGCACCTACCTTCGAACGAACTTCTTTCTCCATCCAGTCCTGTCCCACCGACGCGTAGGGGTACATGTTGTACTGCTGGCGAGGCGCCACCTCGCTCATTTCGAACTGCTGCAGAGACGACATGAATTTGGGCTGAGTCTCCGGCAGAGCGGGCCACCCCCAGCGCTCTTCCTTGTACGCGACGGTTCGCGAGACATAGACGCCCATGTGACGCACATCGCCCGACGCCGGCATCGACACGGTACTCCACGGAATAAAGAGCTCGGCGGTCCAGCCATTGTCGGTCGCCTGGCTACGGCCCCGCCAGGGGCCGTCCCAGTCGCGCGAGTAGTTGCGCTCCGGAAGCACCGTGCCGTCGGAGACGGAATCTCCGAGGTTCACACTGAACCAGAACCCGTAGCGACCTTCCCCGGAAGTGTCGAGAGTGATGCCCATGCCGTCCCGACTGGTCATGTAGATGTCGCGACCGGACAGCCGCGCAATCAGGGATTCTACCGGCTGACGCATATCGGCCGCTACGTAGAGCCCTTTGTCGTCATAGGCGAGCCGCAGGTAGGTTCCGTGGACCGGTTCTTCCAGGGTGTCAGGTATCAGCACCCGGAAATCTTTCTGCGCGGCGATGGACTGCCACACCGGCTCGTCCAGGCGACCGTCAATGCGTATGGGGGTTCGCTCCGGATCGATACGGGTAAGCTGCCAGGTTTCGCCTGACCCCACGTTCACCACAAGCTGGTCTGTTGACGTGGCAGCATCCGCCGCAGCGTCAAACGCCGTCAGTAAAATTCCCAGCAAGAACAATAGCCATGGCATACGGCTATCTTTAACACCTTTGGTCTGACCAGGTGAAGCGCGAATTCTACCTATCGCCCTAGCCGCTCTGGCTTTCTTTGCGCCTGCGGGCGTCCTCCAGAAAGCGCAGTAGCGACAGCGTTTCCGCCGGATCCATCCTGCCTACCGGGGAGCTGGAATAAGTCGATGAGATCACCCGTCCACCCTGGCGCAGAATGAACTCGCTGGGCTGGATGTGATCGCGGCGCTCCTCCCAGAACGCGCCGATGCGGTCACCGTCGGCGCGGGTCATGCCGTAAGCGACGGGAAACCCGAGATCTGCGGCAACTTCCAGGGACTTGTCTTCAGCGTCAACGGTACCCGCGACGATGGCGGTACCCACCTCGGCGAAATCGTTGCGCAATTTCTCGTAGCCGGCTAACAGACGGCGGCAGTAGGGTCACCAGTGCCCGCGATAGAACAGCACAACGGTGTATCTAGAATCGGGCTCTGCGGGCAGCGTCAGCGACCCACCACCGGCGAGCTTCAGTTTGAGTTCCGGGAAAGTGTCCCCCAGGTTCAGCTTTGCGGCCTTGTTGTCCGTCATCACATCCTCCAGCTCGATTTGACGACTATGACACCTTCGCCGGAACTGCGCATCCGTCCGCGACGAGGCCAGGGTCGGCGCAGTCGGCGGCGACTAATCGGCGGCCGGGGCCTTAACGCTTTCCTGCGCAAGCGCTTCCGCGATCAGCATCGCCAGCGCTCGCTGACTCCCACCATCAGCGTCTTCGGTCGAGAGTTTGCGGAATGAGTCTGCCAGCTCGCGGCGCAGCCGGTCCGGCAGCGTGCCCATGAAATTTTGGGTTTCTGACAGCGCCAGGGAAATAGCCTCGCGACGGGCATGATTCTGCTCGGCCACCAGCCCGTGATGCGCCACTGCCCGACCCAACAGCACCCAGGGAAAGTTGGGCGCCTTGACCGGCCCCACCTGCAGGACGTTGCCGCCCAGCCGCTGGCCCAGCACTTTCACCTTGGCCAACTCGTCGCTGCCGAACCAGGCGCCAGCCCCACCGACCAGCGCGCCGATGCCAGCACCGAGGAGCAGTGACGCACCGCCAAGGAGCACGTCGACCCCACCCCCGGCCACCGCGCCCGAGAGCGCGCCCGACACCAGCAGCTGAGTGCGCGAGAGCCCGAACAGCTCCCAGCCCTCCCGGGTGAAGATATCGGTCGCAAGCAGATCCGAGGCGCTTTCTTCCCGCGCGAGCCCCTGATGACGGTAGAGACTCTGAACCCGGTCCCTCGCTTCCTGCTCGCGACGCCGGATGCGATCCTGAAGCCGCCGCGTCAAAGTCTCTTCCATCTGCTGCTGCGCGTTGCCTTCTCCCAAGGCCGATCTTTCCGTCAGCGTCAGACAGGTCAACAGGCAGTCGGCGATTTCCGCCGCGCTGCGCTTCAGACGCCGGCGGCGTTCGGCGGTAAGGGCCTCTACGGCGCTCTCCAGAGGGCCTCGCCAGGCTTCGTCCAGCTCGGCGAAGGCGCGCAGCAGTGCCAGCCGCCTGGAAAAATCCGCCTGAACCGCGTTGAACACGTGCACGATGGAGAAGTACTGGTCAAGCGCCTGGCGCCAGGCATCGACGTAGTCGCCATTGCCAATCAGATTGATGAGCGCCATTCTCGGCCGACCGGTCCAGCGCAGAACCTGCATTTCGAGTTCGTATTCGGGGCCGTAGGGCTTGGAGCCATCCACCACGTAAAGAATGCCCGCGCCTTCGATGATCGGCCGAAGCAGCTCGCATTCGTCGTGAAAACGGGGATCGTCGGCATGCTCTTCGACGAAACGGGCGACCAGCTGCGGACGCTCGCTGGCACTGCCCGCACGCTCCTCCAGCCAGTCGAGCACCGCCCGCGGGCGCTGAAATCCAGGGGTATCCACCAGCACGTACTGGGGCTGGTCATCGATGCTGAAAGTGTGGCGGTGAGCGCTGCGAGTGGTGCCCGGCGTGGGACCGATGAGAATGCGCTCGTCCTCCGCCAGCGTGGCCACGATGCTGCTCTTGCCCTTGTTCGGGTGCCCCACCACGGCGAAAGTGGGAATCACGACACCGTCTCCATCACGTAAAGTCGTGGGTCCCGCAGCCGGCCGAGCGCCTGACTCCAGACCTGGCGGTCATCAGGATCTACCCCTGTCTTCTGCAGATTGAGGGGCAAGACGGTAAGGGAGCAGTCGCTGCCGAAGTGCTCGCGCAGCAGGCCCAGAAAATCCATGAACTCCAGCAGCGGCGGTTCCCAGCCTTTGGTGAACAGCAGAACTCTCGATGCTGAAGCCCGGCAGCTTTTGAGCAGGGTGCGCTGTTCCGCCTCGTCTTGCAGCACGCTCAAGGAAAGGCTGGTGCGGGCTGATACCCCCATTACGCGGCGGGCCCAGACAACGGCGGTCTCTTCCGATGCCGCCCCATTCCAGACGACGATCACGGCATCACCATCCGCAGCGCCACCCGAAGAACCCTGTGCCGCCGGCATGGCCGGCAGCGGCGCTACCGGCGTTTCCAGCTCGCCCTCTTCTGCCGAGCCTTCCAGAGATACCATAGGCGAGTTCAGACGATCCAGCAGCGCGGTAACTTCCGAGTCGTCCAGCAGCATCCGGCGGACCGCATGGCGCAGCCGCCAGTAGCCGACCGCCATCAACAGCAGCCGGGGAAGCAGGCCGTAAAAGGCCACTGTGGCCAGGACGAACGGCCACCAGGTACCGAGCACTGATACTCGGGACAGCGGCATCCCGCCCTGTTCCAGCCGGAAATAGCGGGACGTTTCCACCAGTGCCAGGTCCGGGGTCGCAGAGGGCAGCCAGGCGGCCCAAGGCGTGGCCACCACGCGAACCCAGCCAAATACTCGCTCTGCTTTGAGATCCAGCGTGGTGCTCCAGCCGAAAGCCAGATCGGTAAAGGCTACCATCAGAAATCCCAGCAACAGGGCGCCCACAAAGAAGCCGATTGCCAGCCATTGAGAAAACACGAGTAGCTGCCAGCGGGCAAAGCCGCTTTGCGCGCCCGAGGGTTGAAACGTGGCAAACAGGTCCACCTGCAGAGCACGATCGAGCCAGGAGCCGACCCAGCGCCCGAGATTGAGGCCTGCCAGAGCAGATCGCAGCCCGCCCGCCCCGCGGAGCGGCCAGAGCAACATCAGCAGGGTCACGAACAGAAATACCACCGGCAGGCCCACCAGGACACCAAGCAGCGTGAACAGGTTGACCGGGTACTGTCCCTGGTAGGCAAAAGCCGCACCGCTGATGGCAACGCCACCAACAAAACCGAGCAACAGCAGAACGGCGCCGCCCACGGTGCACGCATGCGCAACCCTCCCACCCAAGGTAGCGTCCTGCGCATTCGTAACCGGCACCTGCGAAGTCGCCGGCCCAACCTGGTGCCACCAACCCAGCACCTGCCCAATGGCGGACCCGTCGTTCAGCGTCCGACCTATCTTGCGATCCCTGTGCAGCCGTTCTGCAAAGGGCGTGTGCCGGTCCTCTTCCAGCCAGCTTTTAATATCCAGAACGGCAGCGAGCATGCCAGACGCAATCAGCCCTTCATGGCCTGCATGAAAGTATCGAGGTCAAAATAGTCGCGCCATTCCTTGATCTTGCCGTTCTCCATCTCGAAGATGCCACAACAGGGCAGATCCACGTCGCCCTGTGTGGTTTTGGTTCTGTCAAGCCTTTCGGTGTAGACGAGGTCTCCCGCCGTCGCGATGTTCAGCAGGTCCCATTGAGTTTCTGTCCAGTTGGCCGTGAAGCCCCGGATGAAAGCCTCGACGTTTTCACGACCCTTTACCGGCTGGATTGGAACATTAAAGTAGCAGCCGTCTTCTGTGAAAAACGCAGCCAGCTCAGCCGGGTCGAGACGCGACCAGGCCGCAACAAAGTCACGAATGATCTGCTCGTTGCTGTTCACATGCGGTTCCTATTGATCCTTTCGTGCGGGGAACTATACCCTTTCAGGCAAAATTTCTGCTCAGAAAATCATTGGCAGCTCCTACATTGAGGTCCCTCACGTGAAGACACTCTGGTCGTCCTTTCTGCTCGCGGCGCTCATCCTGTCGGTCGACGAGGCTTCTGCGGACGACGTGACGTTCGACGGCAGGAACTTCCTGGACGGAGAGCTGAAGCACATGGAGCGGGGCAGGCTCTACTTTAAAACGCCCGCCACGGACACCATCTACGTCGAATGGGACAAAGTCATCAGCGTAACCAGCCAGCAGACGCTCGAAGTGGAGCTGCAGAACGGGCGTCTGCTTTACGGGTCGCTGGAGCATACGGAAATCGAAGGCCAAGCGGCTCTGCGCCGCGCCGCGGACGTTATGACCATCGGACTTCTGGATATTGTGCGTATCACGCCCATCGAGGACGACTTTTTATCCCGCTTCGATGGCAGCTTGAACGCCGGCTTCAACGCCACCAAGGCCAACAGCTACCGGCAGCTCAATTTCGGGCTGGATCTCGAATACGTCACGCGTCAATACGAGACCAGCCTGTCAGCCAGCAGCATCAGCACGAACAGCGAAGGTTCCGACTCCAGCTCCCAGAGCCAACTGGCCATCCAGAACTACCGCAAGCTGGCCAACCGCTGGCGGACGGGCGCCCTTTTCGGCTTGGATCGCAACGAAGATCAAGGTATCGATCTGCGTACCTCGCTCGGCTGGGGTGTCGGCCGCTGGCTGGTTCAGAACAATTCGCAAAGGCTCGTCGTGCAGGGCGGGCTCTTGGTAACCCGGGAAAACACGACGGATTCCGACGACAACGCGTACAACATCGAGTCCTTAGCCGGCATAGAGTATGAGCTGTTCCGGTTCGACGACCCGGAGCTGGATCTGACAACCGGCCTGCGAGTGTTACCCGGTCTTTCCGATTGGGGACGCGTACGCGGGTCCTTCAACATCACCCTGAGCTGGGAAATCATTGGCGATCTGAACTGGCAGCTAAGCTTCGTGGACACCTACGACAGCGCGCCCCCCGGAGAGGATTCCTCAAAAAACGACTACAGTGTTGTAACCGGCGTGTCCTGGGACCTCTGAGCACCGGCGACCTCGGCCCGCGCCGCAACAGCCCCGCCAGCGGGCAGCGCGCGGACGATGTATCTTTCCGGGGCAAATCCCACGTAGTAGAAGGGATAACAGGTAATCAGAGTAAGCGCGGATGTCTCCAGGGGATCCAGGACGCTGACATCAAGGGGGTCGGTTATGAACGTCTGCGCAACCTCGAAGTGTCTTATGCCCTGCAGAGTCTGCAGTTCTATGGCGTCACCAACCGCGATGTCTTTCAGCGCACGAAAATAGCTGTCCCGATGTGCAGAAAGCACGACGTTCCCAGGCTCGGCCGGTAGCGCCGTGCCTTCGACAACGCCCGCGCCCCGATTCAGCGTAAGACGATCGGTACCCTCAAAAACGGGAACTTCGAGGCTGAGCCGGGGAATCTTCAGCAACGCCAAGGGCAGACCCGCTTCAGCCTGAGCCCGCTGATATTTGCTCTTGGCCCGTTCAGACCACAATGTCTGATCCGGGTCTTCGATACCCCAATCAGACTGCCGTGTCGGACCGGCCGAGCTTTCTGCCGCCGCCTGCTGAAATGCGGTTACTGCCCGGTAGTTGCCAAGAGCCGCATCCACAGAAACAATGCCTACCAACCCAAGGCCCAGCGTTCCCGCCAACAGACACACGCGCTCAACAACCTGCAGTAATTTTGACATTCTGAACAACCTGAACAACCGACATTTCTTCAAAAGTATAGATATTACAGCACCGCTGCACGCTGCTTGCCATGGGTATATGAGAGGGGAGACCCCGGCGGAACGCGGAAAGCATGGAAGCAACACGGATGAAAGGCCTCGTACCAGACCTCCAAAATACCGTCATCACCGGTCTTTTCATCACTATGGGCGGGTTTTCCGGCGGCTGCGCCCCGGACCACACGGGAGATTACCATGCATCGCGCACGCCCCGAACGGCGGAGGCTGTCGAAACGAACGGTGACGCTGGAAATATTCCCGCGGGGTTGTTGCAAGCAGAGTTCTTCGGCATCTACGACACCCCCATCACCCTCACGGAAGGCCGATACGCAGGTCCCGCATTCGTAGCCGGCGGGTCATCGCGGCCCAGGGTAACCCTGCTGCAGGAACTGGTGACTCAAGGCGACCTCGATGCAGACAGCGCAGACGAATACGCGGTCGTACTCGCCGAAAACTCCGGCGGCAGCGGGAGCTTCATCTATCTGGCCCTGCTGCGCCCCCGCGGAAACGCTTTCGTCAACTTCGCCACGACGCTTCTCGGTGATCGCATCCAGGTGAATGCGCTCAATGTGGTAGGCGGTACCATCCGGGCATCAGTGCTCGTCCACGGGCCCGGCGACCCCGCCTGCTGTCCGAGCGAACACACCCAGAGATCCTGGCTGCTCATTGCCGATCGGCTTTCCGAGATCAAAACGTACAGAGGGAATCTGATCTACGGCCACGAAACCCGGGCGTTCACGCTATGCGAAGCGCCGGGGGGCGAAGAGCCGAGGGGCGATGACAACAAAAGTTGCACCGGGACCGCCTGGTGGGTTGCCGACGGCACCGGCGGAGACTTGCCCGCCGCCTACCGGACCCTCGCGGTACGACCCTACGCGCCCGTCTACGTGGAAGTGCGCGGCGCAGTCGGCCCCAGCCCGAACGCGGAATTCGCGAGACCTTATGAACGACAATTGAAAATCGTCGAATTGAAACGCGCCGGGAAGGCGCATCCAGGAACGGATTAGCTCAGGAAAACTCTGATTAATGCTCGAAAGCTCAGAGCTTGCCCAGCGGCGTCAGAACCAGCGCCGGCTGACCGCTGTCTTCCTCCAGGCTCAAGTTTCCACCCTCGACACGCAAGCCGGCCACCTTTTCCAGCAGCGAGAGAAAGCGGAACTCCTGGTCCATGAGCCCCACCGGCTCACCGCAGAACATACGGGTCGCACCGGGCAGAGTGAAACGAACCGCGTCGGCTTCCAGCGTATAGGACGCGAAGTAGCGGTTGCACCCGGCAGAGCCGGTTACCTTTCCGTCAGCATCAAACGTCATGGTGAGCTCAGAGCCCTTCATGACCCCAGCCAGGTCGCCGCTCTCTGTCCGATACTCTGTCACCACCCACTGCGAACCCTCGAGCCGAATCGGCGCCGGGCTGTACGGAGTTTCACCGGAGGTCTCATCTGAGGCGCCGCAGGCGTTGAGGACCAGAACCAGAATCAGTGCGATCAGCCGCTGCAACTGCCACCTCCCAGCACGCAGAACCGCGCGCAGTGTCCATGATTGAGAATCACTTCGCCAAGGCTTTCAGCCAGCGTTGCACCCAGTTCAAACCGCGGGTCATACGGGAGCAGGGTGCAGGACACCACCGCGGGGTTGACCGCGCCGCGACGTCTCACCACCATGCGCGAGCTGGCACACATCATATCGTCAGGGTCCACACCGAGAATACCCCAGCAGGCGGTAGTAATCTCCGGCACATCGGCGTTCTCGTCCATCTCCGGAAAAAGAGTCAGCTGCGCTGGATCGTCGGCGTCGACGCGGACCTTTTCCGCCTCGAACAGCGCTCGATATCCATGGCGCAGCTCTGCCTCAGTTTGACCCCAAGCTGTGCGGCCGGCAATGTGCACCCGGAAGTCATGGTCCGAAAGCCACTTCAGACCCCGCAGCATGGGTCGCCACGAACCCCTGCCCCGCTCGCTCTGGTGGAGATCCCGGCGGAAGTGATCCACGGACACGCGGATGGTCAGTCGGCCTCCGTGGCGGGCGCGCAGTTCCCGCAGCTCATCCCCATGCTGCAGCATGGGCCGCATGGCGTTGGTCAACACCAGCGCGCGGTGACCGGCCTCGAGGCAATCCCGCAGCATGGCCACAAACTCCGGGTTCATGAAAGGCTCGCCACCCGTGAAGCCGATATCTCCGACGGGCAGCGAAAGCGCTCGGATTTCCGCCAGGTAGCCGACGACATCCTGCCGGGTCAGGTAGCTCAGCCGGTCGTTGCTGGGGTTCGACTCGATATAACAGTTTTTGCAGCTGAGATTGCACAGCGTGCCGGTGTTGAACCAGAGGGTCTGCAGACTCTGCAGCTGCACGCGGGCCCGGAGCTGGCCGTCGAGCGTGACCCGAGGGTCCACGAACTTGGGTGCACCCTCGCCTTGCCGGGCAATGAGCTTGCCCTCTGACATTGGCCGACCCGACACGCTCACGCACCGCCCTCCATCAGCATCTGGTTCATCTGCCGGTGCGCGGTGATGTGCGCACTGGTCACGGTGTTTAGCCTTCCCACCGCCCGCCAGCGGACGAAATGAAAGACCAGGCTCGCCAGGGCGATACCGGCGATCACCACGTGAATTACTGCCAGAATACCCGGATCCTGGTCCACGCTCACTTCCCCGGCGAGCGCCAGCAGCGCCCAGACGAGCACGAACATGCTGGCGACCTGCAGCAGAAGTATGCGGCGACGCAACGCGCTGGCGCCTCTGGACGCCACAAGCCCGAGTTCCCCCATGGAGAAATGATCGAGAAACCAACCTTCCTCCTCGCCGATGTTCCGAGCCTGCATAGGCGGCAGACGATGGCCGGTGATTGGGTCCGTCGCGTACTGGCCGCGCTTGTGGCATTCGATGCCTTCCCAGATCTGCCGATGCACCCGCCGGGAAATCGGATACAGCAGCGCGATCAGAAACGCCAGGAAAGCAGTGGTAGCCGGTGTCAGCCCGAATATCGCCCGTATCGCAAACTGAACCTCCTCGGTCTGCGGCACGTTCGGGGCATAACCAACTGTCGCAAGCACGGCCAGAGGAATCGACATGCTGGGGATGACCATGAACTTGGTCATGATGGACCACAAAGCACCGAATTGGGCTTCGCGCCGCCTCCCGGTATAAAGCTCATCGTAGTCGATTACATCTGCCTGCATGGCTGGCCCCAGAAACAGCCCGGCCCCGAACGCAGAGCCGGCCCATAGCAGCACCAGAAACGTCGGCAGGATGTCTCCTTCGCCCATGGTGAACAGCAGCAGCGACCCGGTAATGCTGGGAAAGAAGCTGGCCAGCCATACGGGCTTCTTCTCGAATCGTCGGGCCAGAAACACCCACATCGGCAGAAACAGAAAGCCTGCGCCAAAATAGGTGGCGAGATAGATAGCCAGCCAGAGATTGGGGTCTTCGGGCTGCAGCACGTATTTGGTGAAGTACGGCATCATGAGCCCGGGAATCGCGCCGCTGATGGAGCTGGTGAGATATACCAGCAGCAGA
>JAHEEG010000181.1 GCA_024640825.1 Gammaproteobacteria bacterium | reverse complement strand
GAAGCATGGGTCATTTTTCTGTTCATGCTCATCCCCGCGGCGGCAGGATCGCTGCTGCTGGGTGCGCGACGCGCGCCGGTCTCGTCCGCGGCTGTGGGATAGCGCGGCGGGTCGGCGATGATAAGATCGTGGGTTCGCTGGATAGACCAGCCAGGTTTTTAGCAGAAGATTTCAACAGAAGAGAGGAGGGGCTATGTCCATCGAGAACGGCGAGCGATTCATTCGCATGCTCGAGGCGGACCCCGAGCTGCGCGAGAAGGTGCGCAACAAGGGAAAGAAGAAGTTCGAAAAGGTAACCGCTGAGGCAGGCGCATCCTGCAGCGCCTACGACGCCGTCGCAGCGCTGAGCAAACGCTTGGACAGCAAGTCTGGAGGAGAGTGAAACATGGCAAAGAAACTCGTACTGGTGGGCCTGGTGGAACCTAAAACCACTGATCACGTGCAGGCGTTCAAGGACTGGTATCTGGGGAACCATATTGAGGATACCTTCAACTGTCCCAACATCACGGCGGTACGCTGCTACAAGGCGGCCCGGGGTTTCCTCGGCGATCCGCCCTCGGGATACCTGACCATCTATGAGTTCGAGGGCGATGACGCCGAAGCTGCCGAGAAGATTCTCAACGCCTATCAGGCCGATCCGGAGAGCTGGCCGAAACGCGAGCCCAGCAACGACTCCATGAAGATCGTCGGCGCTGGCTGGTACGAGGAAGAAGTCTCTTTCGGCTGATCCGGTGTCCGTTGCAGGGAGCACTCGGGATACACCCTGGCCGCGAACTGGCTATGCCTGGTACGTGGTCAGCGTGCTGTTCCTGTGCTCCATTTTTTCGTTTCTCGACCGTCAGATCATTGCCCTGATGGTGGACGACATCAAGCTCGACCTCGGGCTCAACGATTTCGAGATCGGGCTGCTGCAGGGTCCGCCCTTCGGCATCTTCTACGCCATCATGTCCATTCCCATCGCCCTGGCAGCGGATCGCTACAGCCGTCGCAACATCATCGTCGCCGGCGTGACATTCTGGAGCCTGGCAACGGCGGCCTGTGGCCTGGCCGGCAGCTTCTGGCATCTGTTTCTCGCCCGGGTCGGTGTGGGCAGCGGTGAGGCGACGCTGTCCCCCTGTTCCTACTCCATGATCAGCGACTATTTCCGCCGGCACCAGCTGCCGCTGGCCATGAGCGTCTTCACCATGGGTAATCTCACCGGTGTCGGTCTCGCCATGATCATCGGTGGGTCGGTGATCACCTACGCCAAGAGTCTGGACGAGATTGTGCTGTGGGGGCTCGGCGCCGTTGAACCCTGGCAGTTTTCTTTTATCGTTATCGGCCTGCCCGGGCTCGCGCTGGCGATGCTGGTTCTGTCCATACGTGAGCCGGCCCGGCGGGGCGCGCTGCAGACTCGCGATGCCACCTCACTGCGCGCGTTTGTTCAGTTCGTTCGCGGCCACTGGCGAACCTTCGCGACCCTGTTTGGAAGCTTCACCATGCTGGTGCTGGTGGCCTACGGCAATTTTGCCTGGGTCCCCACCTTTTTCATCAGAACTTTCGGCTGGAGCGAGGCGCATGCGGGGACCGTTTACGGCCTGGTGGTCGCTGTCTTCGGCACTGGCGGCGCGCTGTTTGGTGGCTGGCTTGCCAGCTGGCTGACGAAGCGCGGCTATGAGGATGCACCCTATCGCGCGACGCTCCTGTGCTCGCTGCCGCTTGCGCCTCTGGCCGTGCTGGTATTCGTTGTGGCCCCGGACGGTAACTGGGCGGCCCTGTTCTATGCGCCTTATCAGATCTTCAGTGCCGTACCAGCCGGGCTGGCGGCAACGGCGATGATGTCCATTACGCCGAACCAGATGCGGGCGAAGATTTCCTCCGCTTATCTGTTCTTCAGCAATTTCATCGGGCTATCACTGGGTGCGGCTGCCGTCGGCTTCATTACCCACAACCTGTTCAACGACGATATGATGGTTCGCTATTCACTCACCATTGTGAATTGTGTGGGCGCGCCCCTGGCGGTCATAGCCATCTGGCTGGGCATGAAACACTACCGGGAGAGCCTCGCTGATGTTGCGCAGGAGCAGGATTGAGGCTCCCGGTTGGGCTGCCTTCAGGTCACGGAGATACCGCCTTCGGCGATATCGTTGATTCTCTGGCGGGTCGCGTCCTTGTCCTCGAACCACTGCAGGTTGATGGCAGTGAACTCCTCGGCCTCGCTGGGGACGTCGGTATCGGCGAATATGGCACCCACGGGGCAAGCCGACTCACAGGCTGCGCAGTCTATGCATTCGTCGGGGTGGACGTAGCACATGCGATCGTCGTCCTCGATGTAGATGCAGTCCACGGGACACACTTCGATGCAGGATTTGTCCATGACATCTATACAGGCTGCGGTTACGACGTAGGTCATCTGTCAGGCTTCTCACTTCCCCGAATACAACAATCAAAGCTAACCAATTGGCTGCCCGTTGCCAAGGGTGGTAGGGCGAGTTAGTGTATGTTTCTTATAGCCACTATGTTAAAGAGGAAGGCCGCATGAACTCTCTCGCTTCGTTCGCCGAAACGCTCGCGCCCGACCAGGGCGAAGGAGAAGATCCCGGGGCAAGCAGGCAGTTTCCGCTGATGCCCGAAGGCGAAGCCTACGATATGGGTCACGCGCCGGACGGCACGCCGCTTTTCGATCCGCGGATATTCGACTCGGCCGAGTTCTTCCGCAATCCCTATCCGTACTACCGTATCCTGCGCGATCACTATCCTGTGTATCACGATAAGCTGCACAACTGCTACTACGTCACCCGGTACGATGACATCACGCACTGCTACTTCGACGACGAAGGATTCAACACGATACCCAAGGGCAGCTCCAGCGGCGTTCTGGGAAATACCCAGCTCGAGCTCTCGGGCGTAGAGCATCGGCGGCGGCGCAACCTGTACGGCCAGCACCTCGTCGGCAAGTCTCTCGAGAACCGGGTCCCCGCGATCCGCCGGCTGGCGGTAGAGATGATCGAGACCTGGGACGGCATTAACGACGATCAGATCATCATTGATCGCGACGGATCGCGGACTGTGGAGCTTGGCAGGGCGTTTGCCAACGAGTTTCCGATACGCGTGGTCTGTGAGGTGCTGGGTTTTCCGAAAGAGGCTCAGGCTGATTTTTACTACTGGTACAACTCCATGATGTCCGGGCTGGGTGCATCGGATACCCATAAGCAGGGTCTGGAGGCACGGCAGCACCTGGAGGATTACGTAGAAGGCATCGTCGAGGCGCGCCGCAAAGAACCGACTTACCTTTACGATGAGGCCGGCAACCCCATCAGCAAGGACATCATTTCCAAACTTTGCGAGACCAAGGTGGATGGCGACTACCTGTCGACGGAGGAAATCACGTCCAACATCGCGCTGGTAGTCGGCGGCGGCGGTGAGACCACCCGCGGTGCCATTCTGAACATGTGGTACCTGCTGCTGCAGCACCCGGATCAGTTTGCTGCTGTGTGTAACGACGACAACCTTTGGGACTCGGCTTTTCACGAGACCCTGCGGCACTCCACCCCCATCGGCGGGCAACCGCGGCAGAACACTTTCGATGTGGAGATGCACGGCGTGCACATCCCCGCGGGTTCGCTGGTAAACATGGTGGATTTCTCCGCCAACCACGATGAGCGCATTTTTAGGGACCCGGAGACTTTCAACATGTTCCGGGAAGATCTGTATAACGGAAAGCTGCTGCGCAGCGGATATCGAAAGGAAGGCCGATGCAGCCACATGGCGTTCGGCGTTGGCCCCCATCTGTGTCCTGGCGCGTGGATTTCCCACCAGGAGGCTGTGGAAGGGTCCCGAGTCTTGCTTTCGAAGCTCAAGAACCCGCGGATCAACGTCGAGCGCATGCCGAAAGACATTGACGGTAAGAAGCTGCGCCCCATTGGGCTGGTTTCCGCCCGAGAGCTGTGGATCGATTACGATCTGGGGTAACAGCGTCGCGCAGGTGGTCTAAGCAGAATCAGGAAGTTCAGGGAGCAGGCGTAACTGATGAGTGAGGGGAAGGTTCAGGACAAGGCGCCTCCAGGGGGAGCCTTGCAGAAGCGTGCTAAAGGGGCCGCGGCGGAGCCGCCGGGCAACTCTGTGGTGCTCGGCCTTAACGGGGTGGAGGTTCCGGTTCGGCACAAAGGGGGCGCAGGTTACCGCACCTATGAGGTCCACCAGCGTGAACGGGTAGGGCAGTCTACGGAGAAGATCAAACCAATCCAGCTCATTTCTGAGGACTTCCTGCGTGATCCGTATCCGTTGCTCGGAATCCTTCGGGAAAACTACCCCTGTTATCGGGACTGGCTTTCCAATCAGTACTGGGTGACGCGCTTTGATGACGTTACCTCACTGATTCAGGACGAAGCGAACTTTGAAACCCGATCGAAGCTCTGGTTTTACGGCTGCGAAGACTACGGACGGGACCTCTTCAGCGAGTTGCCGGTGCTGGAGGCCCACGCCGGCCGCATAGATGCCAACGCTGAGGCGCTGGCGGACAAAGTCATCGGCGACTTGGCCGGGGGCGGTCATGCCAACCTGGCTACCGAGTTTGCAGCCCGCTACGCGCTGGAACTTCTGATTGCGGTCCTGGATCTGCCCGATGAAGACGCCGGTGAGTTTGCCGAGCGTTACTGGCGGATGCAGCGCGGATACCTGTGGGATCCGGTGGCGGAGCAGGCGGGGCTGCGCGCCATGGACGAGCTTGCGACCTATTTCTATCCCCTGATGACCGAGCGCCGCAAGTCGCCAGGCGATGATCTGATCTCGGCGGTGGCAGGCCTGGATCTCCCCGACGGTCCCGCGACGCCGCAGGATCTGGTGGTGACTCTGCTGGAACGGGACCACGAAACGCTGCACGGATCGCTGGCCAACTACTGGTATCTGCTGCTCACCCATCCCGATCAGTTGCACCGCGTGCAGGAAGAGCGGCGTCTGGTGAAGCTGGGCTATCTCGAGACGCTCCGTCACTCCACGCCCGTGCTCACGGCCAGACGCTTCACCCGTCAGGAGGTCGAACGCTTCGGACTTTTGCTCCCGGAGGGGGCGCTGGTCATGTGCTCGGCGGCGGCGGCGAACCGGGATCCCCGAATTTTCAGTGACCCGGATACCTTCGTGGTGGACCGCAAGGACATTTGCCACCGCGAGGCCAGGGGCCAGTTCCGGGCCGATGGCCTGGCCACCGGCGTTGCGCCCGGGTTCGGCAAGCCGTCGATTCATCCCGCACTGCCCGAAGACCGCCCGCGCTCGCTTTTCGCCATCAACCGTGACACGGCGGTAATCGCGTCCCGGGTGGTGCTGGACATGCTGACCGATCTGAAGCTCGCTACGGGCGCGTCACCCTGTCTGCGTAGCCGGCGACTCGGGGAGATGCACACGTGCTGGGATCTGCCGGTAACCTTTCGTAAGCGATAACTGACCCTCAGGAGGGATCATGGCTGAGTCGTCGCCTGATACGGCAACGGGAAATGAAGCGCCCGGGCTGCCCAACGAGATAGACCCTAGGGAATTTGACGGCGAGGCGTTTCAGCACGATCCGTTCCCGCTGTACAAGCGCCTGCGCGACCATCATCCGCTGTTTCACGACCGCTTCCACAACCGCTGGATCATTTCCCGCTACTGGGATGTGGACTGGTGCTTTCAGAATAACGAGCTGTTCGACCGGGCCGTCTACAAACCCGATGGGCCCTACAAGTTCGGCTCTACGCACATTTTCGGGCCTAATATCCTCGAGTATGGCAACAGCGGCCAGCACAGATTCCTGCGCAACGTCATTGCGGGGCAGTTTGTCGGTGCGAAGCTGAATGACTTCCTGCCCATGGTCGAGCAGATCTCGGATGAGGTGATCGATAAATTCAAGGGTGCGGGTGAGGTGGAACTGGTAACCCAGTTTTCCAGCCAGGTTCCCATCCGGGTCATCTCCAACATGCTGGGATTGCCCCGAGAGGATGAAGACACCTTCGTTGGCTGGTACCAGGCGCTGATCGCCGGCCTGGGCTTCGGTGGCAAATACCTGGCAATGGGCATCAAAGCCCGCAACGAGATGTGGGACTACATCGACCCTCTCATCGACGAGCGCGCGAAGAATCCTGGCGAGGACCTGCTGTCACGCATCATCGGCGCCGAGCTCGAAGGCAGCAGCATGAGCAAGGAAGAGATCAAGGGTTTCGTCGCTTTGCTGCTGGCGGCCGGTGGCGACACCACCGACAAGGCCATCGCCAACATGTGGTATCACATGATGTACACGCGGCCCGATCAGTTGGAGGATGTGAAGAAGGATCCGGATCTGTGGACGAACGTGTTCACCGAGATGATGCGCTACGATCCGGTGGTGCACGCCCAGTTCCGTCACACCACTCAGGAAGTGGTGATGCATGACAGGGTCATTCCCGAGCGTGCCGGGGTCATTCTTTATCTGGGTGCGGGGAACAGGGACGAGCGCGTGTTCAAAGATCCTGACACCTTCGATATCCATCGTGACGATCTGCACATGGGACGGGAGAATCGCTCCGGCCGCTACAAGGACGGCAAGCCCGGACATCTGGGCTTCGGTATCGGCCAGCATTTCTGCATGGGCTACGCCATGGCCCGGCAGGAAGCGGTGATTGCCTGCAGCAAGCTGGTGGAAGCCATCGACAATCTGCGCCCGAAGTTCAAGGATCATCCGGGGATCTT
>JAHEEG010000045.1 GCA_024640825.1 Gammaproteobacteria bacterium | reverse complement strand
CCAGCACCTGTCGACCTTGGGATCTGACCCTTTCGATGAGCTGCATGTAGATCTCGGTCTTGCCACTGCCCGTCACCCCCTCGAGCAGCGTTGGGACGAAGCCTGTACCGTTGCTGTGCAGTTGCGTAATTGCCGCCTGCTGCTCGGAATTCAGCGTGTGTCGGCCAGCAGCGGAAGCTCGGGCCTCGCTGGCGGGCTCGGGGTCGCTGGTTTCGTCGGCAACGATCAGGCCCTTTCCCGCTAGGGCGCGTATGACAGCTTGACTGAACCCTGCGTCGCGCAGTGCCCGGTGGCCGGCGAAGCCGTTGTTCCTTTTCAAATAGCCGATCAGCGCCGCCTGCTTAGGGGCCCTCCGAGTAGATGTTTCAGAGCTTCTCAGACGCCACGTCCGTTCGCGGTTGATCTTCAGCGCCGATCCCCGGCGTGCCTCCGCTGGCAGCAGGGTCCCGAGCACCTCGCCAAGGGGATGCTGGTAGTAGCTGGCCAGCCAGAGCCCCAGTTGGAATATCTCTTCGCCCAGCACGTTTTCTTCGTCCAGCACGGCCGCCAGCGGCTTTGGCGCCTCATGGGGGGCCTGGGGGTCGAGCGTAACGCATACGCCTGTGAGAGACTGCCGGCCGAATGGCACCTTGACTCGAGCGCCGATGACCGGCGGCTTCAGATTCGCGGGCACCAGGTAATCAAACAGCTGGGGTAGCGGTTTGGGGATCGCTATGCGGGCAATGTGGCCGGTGACGGTCAAGGGAATCCTCGAGCTTTGGGGGTCATGCTGGCTGGCTTGCGATCATTGTGACATGTGACTAGAATTCGCGGCCCTCGAAGCAGGCATTACATGGCCGGACAAATGAAACCAGAAATTCACCCTCAGTACACCGATATCAAAGCCAAGTGCAGCTGCGGTAACGTTATCGAAACTCGCTCTACGCTGAGCGAGGACGTGAATCTGGACGTCTGCTCGGCCTGTCATCCCTTCTACACCGGTAAGCAGAAGGTCCTGGACGCCGGAGGGCGGGTGGAACGCTTCCGCCGTCGGTTCGGCAACCGCTCCGGCGGCAGCTGAAGAAGGCGCCCGACGGACGAGCTGTCCGGTTTGCCCCTGGTTCGCCTGGAGGGGCGCTGAAATCGGCTTGTCTTGAGTCAGAAACCCGCATCTCGAGACCGTTCACCGACCGTTCATTGGAACCTGAGTAGTATCGCCGGTCTAACTTGCTGGTGAGAGATGGTTTTTGGCCATTCTTTTATTAGGATGATTCCCACTACGGAGATCTTGAACTCCGTGAAGGCTCGGGCGGTGTCATGTATAGGCTACCCAACAGCAAAGCTCTCGTTCCCGTTCCGCGTTCGCGCAGCCTGGTTGCGCTTTTTATCTGGGTTGCCGTTGCCTGGCTTGGTACTGGTTCGCAGTGCGTTCTGGGAGCCGGCCCCGGGGAGAAGGTCTATCTGGAGTTCCGGGAACAGGATGCTCTTTACGACGACCCGGAGTGGCAGGCCTACGTGAATGAAATCGGCCAGCGGCTGGTGGCGGTATCGCCCATGGCTGGTGACAAATTCTACTTCTACGTCATCGACAACCCGACTGTTAACGCGATGGCGTTTCCCGACGGCTACATTTTCGTCAACCGTGGCCTGATTTCCTATCTGCGCTCCGAAGACGAGCTGGCCGGTGTCATTGGCCACGAGATCGGCCACGTTATCGGGCGGCACGCCTTCCGCAGCAACTCCGTGCGTCGGTTGGGAAGCATCGCCGGCTTCGTAGCCGCCGTCCTGACGGGCACGGGAACCGTGGCGGATCTGTCCAACACAGCCGCTGCTACGGTGGCTTCCGGCTACGGGCGCGAGTTCGAGTTGGAGGCGGACGAATACGGCGCGGAATTTCTCGCCTTGGCGGGTTACAACCCGCTGGCCATGATCGACGTTCTGCACGTCCTCAAAGATCATTCGTTGTTCAGCAAGAACGTCAAGGGGGAACCCAACGCTTACCACGGCCTTTTTTCTACTCACCCCAAGAACGACAAAAGGCTCAACGACGCCGTGCTGAAGTCGCAGAATCTGCTGCCGGAGACGCTCTCGGAACCTGAGCGGGATTTCTGGGAGATGATGGATGGTCTTGTTTTCGGTGACGAAGCGGCGACCGGATTGATAAAAGGGGAGACTTACTATCACGGAGGGCTGCGAGTGGTGATCGCCTTCCCGCAAGGCTGGGATGTCACAAATACCGCCGCTGAAGTCCTGAGCCGATCGCCAATGGGCGCGACCGATTCATCCATTTCCGTGCAGCGTCTGAACGCGCCCGCGGAGCCTCAGACGCCGGAGGAGTATGTCACCAAAACTCTGAAAAGAGACGACGTCACCGAGGGTGAGTCCCTTGAGATCAACGGTTACTCAGCGTTCATTGGCAACGTAGAGGTTGCCGCCGGCGGCAACCGGGCCCGCCGCATTGGCGTGATTTACAAGGATTCCAGTGTCTATCTTTTCAGAGGTGAAGTGGGGCCAGTGGGTGATCCGGTGGCGTTCGAGCCGCTCTGGCGGGCGACTCTGGAATCGTTCCGGGCCATGACCGCCGAGGACCTGAGAATGGCGAACAACCAGCGTATCGAGGTGGTGCTTGCCGATCCTGGTGACACCTACGCGAAGCTCGCCCAGAAGGTGTCCATAAAAGCCTACCCTGAGGAGACGCTTCGTCTCATCAACGGCGATTACCCCAACGGCGAGCCGATGGCCGGGGACTACATCAAGATCATCCAGTAACCGCCGGGATACACGCCGCCGGCACACAGCCAGGTGCAGAAAACCTGGGGCTCGCCGTTGCTTTGACCCGGTCAGAAAATATCAACCGGCGTAAAGTCGTCTTCGGGGACGTCCGGCTGACGGCGGGAAGTGGGTTCGAGCTTCGGTGCGTGCTCTTTGAGAAAGTACTCAAAGATAGCGTCCTGCTGGGTGGGTGTAGCAACCCCACCGGTTTTTGGATCGATCTTCATGGTGACCACGCCCGCAGGCAACGACGCGGTCTGCTCGGGTTGATCGCGCAGCGCCGCCTGCATGTATTCGATCCAGATTGGCAGAGGGTTGTTTGATCCGTATTCGCGTCTGCCCAGTGGTGTGTGATCCGGGAAACCAACCCAGACCGTCGTTACTATGTTCGGATTGAAACCGTTGAACCAGGTGTCTGCCGCTTCGTTGGTGGTGCCCGTCTTCCCCGCGAGATCTTCGCGCTTCAGGCTGCGCGCTCGAGTACCTGTTCCGCGACGGATCACGTCTTTTAGCATGCTGGTCATGATGTATGCGATGCGTTCGTCGATCACTCTTTCCGCCAGAATGGCCGCCGGGGCTGGTTCGCTGGCAAGAAGTTCCTGCAGGCTGCCGGGTTCTTCGGCTCGCTGTGATTCCGCCTTGGCGTTCGGCTCCACAACTGACGCGCTCTCCGCGCCCTGTTCCGGACAGTCTGGGCAGACTTCGGGGTAGCGAGGTTCGAAAACGGTTTCCCCATCCAGGTCCAGCACCCGGCTGATGATGTGCGGTGTCACCCGCCACCCGCCGTTGGCGAATACCGAGTATGCGCGGACCATTTCGATAGGCGTCACTGCCATGGTGCCGCCACCAATTGCCAGCTGGGTATTGCGGGGGAACCGGGAGGTGTCAAAGCCGAAGCGGGCGGCAAAGTCGAGAATCTCAGGCGCTCCAACATCTAGAAGGACCCTCATGGACACCAGATTAATTGAGCGATAAAGGGCTTCACGCAGCCTGGTTGGACCGTTGTACAGGTTGTTGTCGTTGTCCGGTCGGTAGTCCGACTCCAGGTTCTGGTCCTCAAAGACCAGCGGCGCGTCCATGTAGATGCTCGCGGGGGTGACCCCGTGCTGTAACGCGCCAGCGTAGACAAAGGGCTTGAATCCGGACCCGGGTTGACGTGCGGCCTGCAGCGCGTGGTTGAACTGATTGAGGGCGAAATCGTAACCGCCCACCAGAGCCTGAACAGCGCCCGTCTGTGAGTTCATCGAGATCAGTGCGCCCTCGATGGCAGGTGCCTGAGTCAGGACCAACCGGCTCCGCTGGGCGCTGTCTTCATCCTCATAGACCTCCTCGCGCAGGCGTATCACGTCGCCGACAGATACGACATCGGTCGCTGCTCTCGGCCTGGCTCCGCGAGTATTCTCGTCAATGTAGGGCCGTGCCCACGCCATGGCGTCCAGGTCGATACGGACCCTGGCGCTGCTCGGCAGCAGTGCCACGGCGTGATCTTCGGCCACGGAGACGACCACGGCGGGCTCGAGATCGACATAGGCACGGTATTCGCGCAGAGCAACAAGGTACTCATCGTCTGTCAGCTGCCCCAGGTTGGCTTCCGCACCGCGATAGCCATGGCGCCTGTCGTAGCTGACCAGTCCCTTTCTCACCGCGTTCTTCGCTGTCCTTTGCAGATTGCTGTCGAGGGTGGTTATCACTTCGTACCCACCGCTGTAGAGGTCCGGGATTCTTCGCAGGAGCTGTTGCCTCACCCACTCTGCCGGGTAAGGGGCGGCCACATCGAGCTCACGCTGATAGATTCTGGCAGTAACGGGCGCCGCCACCGCCACGCGATACTGCTCTAGCGTGATGGATTCCTGGTCCAGCATCCGGCTCAGCACCAGGTTGCGTCGTCGTACCGCTCGCTCCGGACCGTTGATGGGATTGCCCGCGGTGGGAGCCTGGGGAATGCCGGCCAGCATGGCCAGCTGCGCAAGGTTCAGTCTTTTGAGTGGCCGACCGTAGTAGGTCAGCGCAGCCGCCTGTGCGCCGTAAGCCCTTTTGCCGAATGGCACTACGTTGATGTAGAGCGCCAGGATCTCTTCTTTGCTCAGCTCGCGTTCAATTTTCAGCGCGAGCAGCATTTCTTTGAACTTTCGGATGAAGGTCTGTTCCAGGGAGAAAGAGATGTTGCGCGCCAGCTGCATGGTTATGGTGCTGGCACCCGAGCGGATCTCTCGGTAGAGCAGCAGGTCGATGGAATCATTGAGGAGAGAAATGTAATCGATCCCGTGATGTTGGAAGAAACGTTTGTCCTCAGTGTCGAGCAACGCGCTGATAAACAGACCCGGAACTTCGTCTAGAGTAATAGGGATGAGACGTCGTTCTCCGAACTCGGCTATCAGCTGGCGGTCGGCGGTGTACACCCGCAAAGGTGTTTCTAGTCGAACTTGGCGGTAGGTCTCAGCTTTGGGTACTTGAGGGTCCAGATACAGATAAACGGCGGCGAGACTGAGTACTGCGGCACATACACCTGAGAGTGCCAGCCACATAATGCGTCTCGTAACGGTTGTTGATGCCTTACTCATGCGCCTGGATCGGTAACAGGTGTGCGATTGCCAATATGACAATCCTGGTATTTAATGTTCGACTGCATAAATAGGACGTAAGTGCCCGACGCTATAAGGAAATTTAATTGTGTTCGGCCTATTTCAAAATAAGACCAATGTTGTCATTGGACTGGACATTAGTTCCACATCTGTCAAGTTGCTTGAGTTATCGAGGAGCAACGGGCGGTATCGCGTGGAAGCATACGCTGTAGAGCCCCTGCCCCCGAACGCGGTGGTGGAGAAGAATATTAGCGATGTGGAGGGCGTAGGTGAAGCGGTCAAGCGCGTCATCAGCCGCTCCAAGTGTTCTGCCAAAAGCGCTGCCGTTGCGGTGGCCGGCTCCGCGGTGATCACGAAGACCATCGAGATGGACTCCGAGCTTACCGACGAGGAAATGGAAAATCAGATTACCGTCGAAGCGGATCAGTACATCCCGTATCCGCTCGATGAGGTGGCGCTGGATTTTGAAGTTCAGGGACTCTCGGAGCGAAATCCCGAGCAGGTAGAGGTGCTGCTCGCTGCCTGCAGAAAGGAAAACGTGGAAATGCGGGAGGCAGCGCTGCAGCTCGGTGGCCTTAAGCCATTGATTGTCGACATTGAGGCCCACGCTATGAAGCGTGCTTTCGAGCAGCTCAAACCCCAGCTGGGCTCGAATCCCGAAGACCTCGTGGTAGCGATTATCGACATCGGTGCGACCATGACCACGCTTTCAGTGCTCGCTGACGAGCGCTCCATATACACACGTGAACAGCTTTTTGGTGGCAAGCAGCTCACCGAGGAGATACAGCGCCGCTACAGTCTTTCTTTTGAGGAAGCGGGGCTTGCCAAGAAACAGGGTGGTCTTCCTGAAGATTACGAAGAAGAGGTTCTGCAGCCTTTCAAGGAGGCCGTGCTTCAGCAGGTGACTCGTTCGCTGCAGTTCTTCTTCTCGTCCAGTCAGTACGATGACGTCGATTATATCGTGCTGGCCGGCGGCACGGCGTCGATTGATGGGCTTGCCGAAATGATCGAGGCGAAGCTCGGGACGCCGACGATCATCGCCAATCCGTTTGTGGACATGTCGATTTCTAGCAAGGTCGACGCAGACGCGCTGGCAAACGACGCGCCAGCGATGATGATCGCCTGCGGGCTCGCCATGAGGAGTTTCGACTGATGGCAAGAATTAATCTCCTACCGTGGCGCGAGTGGGAACGCGAGCGAAAGAAGAAAGAGTTTCTGATCAACATGGGTGCGGTGCTCGTGGTCGGGCTTGGCATCGTATTCGCGGCCGGCTGGTACCTTGATGGCAGCATCGAGAGCCAAAACGACCGTAACAAGTTTCTCGAATCCGAAATCGCCGTGCTGGACGAGAAAATTGTAGAGATCAGCAACCTCAAGAAGAAGCGGGATGAGCTCCTGGCTCGGATGAGAGTCATTCAGGAACTCCAGGGAAATCGCCCGGTAATCGTACGAGTATTCGACGAGCTGGTGCGTACGCTGCCTAAGGGCGCCCACTTCCGGCAACTTGAGATGAAGGGCAACGTGCTTACCGTGGACGGTACGGCCGAATCGAACAACCGCATCTCCTCACTCATGCGCAACCTGGATGGATCAGACTGGTTTGCCGCGCCGAATCTCAAGAGCATCAAGGAAGACGACAAGTCCATGGACTATGGAGACCAGGCCAGCAGCTTCAATCTGACTTTCTTCCAGGTTAATCCCAACGCGGTTGAGACTGAGGGAACTGCAGGCACGACTGAACCGACGCAGGGAGAGTGACCATGGCATTGCAAGATACTCTCGACCAGCTGCGGAACTTCGATGTCGGTGATCTCGATGTCAACAACCTCGGTGCCTGGCCGAGCCCGGTCAAAGCAATCGTGTTGCTCTTTATCTTCATCGCCGTGATGGGTGGCGGCTATTACTTCTATCTGACAGACAAGCAGAAGACGCTTGATCTCGCCGCCAGTAAAGAGGCGGAGCTGCGACTGGATTACGAAAAGAAGAGCTTTCAGGCGGCCAATCTTGACGCCTACAGGAAGCAGAAAGAAGAGATGGAAGCAACCTTCGGTGCGCTGCTGCGCCAGCTTCCGAGCGACACCGAAGTTCCCGGATTGCTTGAGGACATCACCCGCGCTGCTCTGGACAACGAGCTAACCATTGAAAGCATCGACCTGGAGGCTGAAAAACGCACGGAGTTTTACGTGGAGCTGCCTATCGACATCGTTGTTGAGGGCGATTACCACAAGATTGGCGCGTTCGTCAGCGGCGTCGCCAACCTTTCGCGAATCGTCACGCTGCATGACTTCAAGATTGCGCCGCAGAAAACGGCACAGAATCTGAAGATGACGATTCTGGCTAAGACCTATCGGTACCTGGAAGAGGAAGGGTGATGCGGGTTTACGTGAAGAGCACAGCGATAGTGCTGCTTTCCGCGACGCTTTTCGGCTGCGGAGGCGGTCAGGAGTACGCCGACTTGCGGGAGTTTATGGCAGAGGTGGAGGAGCGACCAAAGGGTCGGATTGAGCCGCTGCCGACGATTCAGCAGGTGCCGCCGTACAGTTATCAGGCGAGCAATCTGCGCAGCCCGTTCGAGCCCCCGGTGGTCATAAAACGGGTCGAGCGGGACCGCGGCGGGGTGAAGGTAACCCCTGACCTGAATCGAGCTAAGCAATACCTGGAGCAGTATCCCATCGGCAGTCTTGCGATGGTGGGGACTCTGGCCCAGGGCCCCAGTGTCTACGGGCTGGTAAGGGATGCTGACGGCGGCGTGCATCGCGTCCAGAGTGGCGATTACATGGGTACTGACCACGGTCAGATTCAGAGCATTGGCGATGGCGCTATCGAACTCATTGAGATAGTTCCCGACGGCAACAAGGGCTGGGTAGAAAGGTCCCGTACCGTCACGCTGGGTGGTGAGAATAGAGGATGATGATCATGCTGAACTTGACCAAGCGGTGTTACACAGGAATGGTGCGCCGAATGGCTCGTACCCGGTTGGGAACCTCTGCCGGCCTTGTTGCTCTGGCGTTTGTCTTACCCGCGATGCCAGCATTGGGTGCGACCATCGAATCCATCGAATTTTCCTCCTTGCCGGGGGACCGGACCGAAATACGTCTGCAGTTCGACGGCACGCCTCCCGAGCCCACGGGGTACACTATTGAGCAGCCGGCACGAATCGTGCTGGATATGCCCAGCGTCGAAAGCGCTCTGAAAGAGAAGCACTTCGATCTCGGTATCGGCAACGCCCGAAAGGTGTCGGTGGTCTCCACGAAGGACCGCACCCGAGCTATTGTCAATCTCACCCGACTGGTCGGCTACGAAACCGAGATTCAGGGTAACACGCTCTATCTGATGGTCGGAGGAGCTGGCGCGTCCGGCGTGCCGGCGACCACGCAGCGCGATAGCACCGTAGACGTCGCGTCAAGCCAGCCGGTGGTCACAGACTCCCGGATCGAGAGCGTTGATTTCCGTCGTGGAGAGCAGGGTGAAGGCCGTATTCTCATCGAGCTTTCTAATCCCAAGGCACCAGTCGACGTGGCCATGGACGGCGGCAAGATCCGTATTCAAATACGCAATACCCTGCTGCCGAAAGCGCTTCAGCGGCGCCTGGACGTCACCGATTTCGCCACGCCCGTACAGATCGTCGACGCCCTGCAGCAGGGCCCGAACGTGACTTTCACGGTGGACGCCACGGGCGACTACGATTACTTGGCCTATCAGGCAGACAACAGGCTTTCTGTCGATGTCAATCCGGTGACTAAGGAAGAGCTTGAAAAGCGCACCGATGCGTTCAAGTTCTCAGGCGAAAAGCTGTCCCTCAACTTCCAGGACATCGAGGTCCGCTCGGTTCTGCAGCTCATTGCCGATTTCACCGATCTGAATCTGGTTGCCAGTGACACGGTGTCCGGGCGCATAACGCTGCGGCTGAAGAACGTTCCCTGGGATCAGGCACTGGAGCTCATTCTGAAAACCAAAGGGTTGGATCAGCGTCAGGTCGGCAACGTCCTGCTGGTGGCTCCCGCTGCCGAGATCGCCGCCCGGGAGAAGCTGGAGCTCGAAAATCAGAAGCAGATTTCAGAGCTTGCACCGCTGCGCACCGAGTTCGTTCAGGTCCGTTACGCCAGCGCGACCGCGCTCTTCGACCTCTTCAACAACGCTGCCAGCGAGAGCGGGCAGACCATGCTGTCTGAACGCGGTAGCGTGATTGTCGACGAGCGAACCAACGCCATCATTCTGACGGATACGGCCGAGAAGCTGGAAGACTTCAGGCGCGTGATAGCCCAGCTAGACGTTCCCGTACGCCAGGTACTCATCGAGGCCCGAATCGTAACCGCCAGTTCCAATTTCTCTGAAGAGCTTGGTATTCGCTGGGGTGGCGGCAAGATTGTGAACGACAAATGGAAGTTTGGCGGCTCGCGGGAAACTCTGACCGAGCTGCAGGACATTATCGTTTCTGGCGGTCCGGGCTCGATTACTTCGCCAGGTGACCTGGTGGTCGATCTCGGCGTGAGCGGCCCGGGCACGACCAGCTTCGGCATAGGTATCACGGGTGAAGGTTATCTCCTCGATCTGGAGTTGTCGGCGCTGGCTTCCGATGGCCATGCGGAAGTCGTTGCCCGACCCAAGGTGATCACCGCCGATAAATCATCCGCTTATATTGAATCTGGTGTGGAGATTCCCTATCAGGAAGCATCTTCCAGTGGTGCTACCTCCACTTCCTTCAAAGACGCGGTGCTGGCCCTGGAAGTCACGCCTCAGATCACGCCGGATGACCGGATCATCATGCAGCTGAATGTCAAGCAGGATACAGTGGGCCAGGTTTTTGAAGGGGTGCCTTCTATCAATACCAACGAGATTGAAACCGAGGTTCTGGTGGACAACGGTCAGACCGTAGTTCTCGGCGGTATTTTCCAGACCGACCGCAACGTCTCCACGACCAAGACGCCGTTCCTGGGCGATCTCCCCTATGTCGGGGCTCTCTTCAGGACCAAGACTGAGCGTGATGACAAGCAGGAGCTGCTTATCTTCATCACGCCCAAGATACTGCGCGACAGCCTGACTCGCTGAAGGGTTATCCTCTACACTAGACGGCGCCCCAGGGGCGCCGTTTTTTTTATGCAGAAACCGAATATCATTCTCGTCGGCCTGATGGCCGTCGGCAAAAGCACGGTGGGACGCCTGCTGGCCCAGTTGCTGGACTTTGTCTTCTATGATTCGGATCAGGTCATCGAAGAACGAGCCGGTGCACCCATCTCCTGGATTTTTGACGTTGAGGGAGAGGTTGGTTTTCGTGACCGTGAAGAGCATGTACTCGACGATCTGACTCAACAGCAGGGCATCGTGCTCGCGACTGGCGGTGGCGCGGTGCTCCGGCCTTCCAACCGCAAGGTCCTGGCGAATCGCGGTATCGTAGTTCATCTAGACAGCCCGCTGGACCGGCTGGTGCAGCGAACCCGCCGCGACCGCAAGCGCCCGCTTCTGCAGCAGGGTAACCCGAGAGCAACTCTGGCTCGATTGCAGAAAGAGCGGGAGCCTCTTTATCGGGAGATAGCCGATTACCGATTCGTTACCGACCGGCAGGGACCGAAAGCACTTGCCAGGCAGATCGTGGACAAACTGAAAGAAGACGGGTTGGTATGAATGACAGGTTCCAGGTAGACGTCGCGCTCGGCGATCGGAGTTACCCCATCTACATCGGTGCGGGGGTAATGGCGCAGGGAGAACTGCTCGCGCGACACATAAGCGGTGGACAGGTCGCCGTATTCAGCAACGAGACCGTTGCACCACTTTATCTAGACAGGTTGCTGCAGGCCCTCGGCCGCGATTATCAGATCGACGTGTTCACCATGCCCGATGGCGAGGAGCACAAGAATCTCGACAGCTATGCGTCGGCCATGGATTTCCTCCTGGAGCACCGTCACAGCCGCAGCACCACGCTCATCGCCCTGGGTGGCGGCGTGGTGGGTGACCTCACCGGCTTCGTCGCTGCGACTTTTCAACGGGGAGTTGATTTCATCCAGGTACCCACCACGCTCCTGGCGCAGGTAGATTCTTCGGTTGGCGGTAAAACCGCGGTCAATCATCCGCGGGGCAAGAATATGATTGGTGCTTTCTACCAGCCGCGCTGCGTTCTGGCCGATACGACAGTTTTCGATACTCTCCCGGATAGGGAATACCGGGCAGGTCTGGCAGAAGTCGTAAAGTACGGGATCATTGTGGATGCCGATTTCTTTCGATGGCTGGATGACAGCGCGGAGTCCTGTCTGGCGAGACGGCCTGATGCGGTCGCACAAGCAGTTCGCCGGTCCTGCGAGCTGAAAGCCGCGGTGGTGTCAGCAGACGAGCGTGAGAGCGGGCTGCGTGCCGTGCTGAACTTCGGACACACTTTCGGGCATGCAATTGAGACGCTCACCGGTTACACGCGCTATCTGCACGGTGAGGCGGTAGCCATGGGCATGGTTATGGCCTCAGATCTTTCGGCGCGACAGGGTCTTCTGTCCTGGGCGGAAGCCCATGAAATTCGGCAGATGCTGGCATCCTTTGCGTTGCCGGTCATACCGCCGCCGCTTGGTGCGCAGGCGATGATTCAAGCCATGGGTGCTGACAAAAAGGTGTTGAATGGCAAGCTGCGGCTGATATTGGCCGAAGCGATCGGTCGCGTGCGCGTAACCGAGGAGGTTGACATGTCGGCTTTACGCCACACCCTCATGGCTGGCGAGCGCCTCTGTCATGGCTGATGATCTGCCTGGGAATCTCACGGAAGCCCCGTCGCAGGATAGGGCCCAGGACAGGCAGGTGTTGGGCCTGGCCCGCAATCCTTTCGTGAGCCCGGCGCCCGGTTTCTTTGAGGGTGGTGATCGCAAAACTCACCTCGAGCAGCTGCGTCATCTTTCTCAGTGGTCCAGAAGAGTCCTGCTGGTCACTGGCCCACACGACGCCGGCAAGAGCGTGCTGTATCGTCGGCTTTCCGCCAGTCTGGAACCCAGGGCAAAGGCGGCCCGTATCAGCGGGGCTCTGATTAACTCATCGCGCGAGGTGCTGGCAGGCATTGTCCAGGGTTTCGGGCTCGCGGCACCCGCCGATGCGCACGTCCAGCTGCTCATGGATGTGATCGTAGCGCACGTGGACGAACAGCAGAGTCAGGAGCGGTTCTGTGTCATTCTCGTGGACGATGCTGAACTGCTGGATGGTCGCGCCGTTGAGCAGCTTCTGACGCTGGTCAGCCGTTGTCCTATCCGGGTATTGTTGTTCGCCGAGGTGCGAATCGTGCCAGTGGTAGAGCGGATGGCAAAGCGGCTGGACGTTGGCTGGCACGAACTGCGGTTGTCGGGGTTTGATCCGAACGATGTCCGTGAGTATCTGGAATGGCACTTCAAGCAGGCTCGCTATCGGGGCAGATTGCCCTTTTCCGAGCAGCAGGTTAAAGACATCGCACGCCTTTCAGATGGCATGCCTGGGCGGATCAACCAGATGGCCAGCGTGCTGCTGGCCAGACTACAGTCAGGGGATCTGGTCATGAAAAAATCGGGCTTTCCCATGGTGCATCGAGCACTCCTCGCGCTGCTGGTGCTGCTGATACTGGTTGGCTATCTTCTATGGCAGCCTGATCGGGAATCTGCGGGTCCACTGGTGGAGGAGAAACCGGTGACCGCAGAGCGACCCCTGGAATCAGAACAGGGGGATCAGCCGTCGGACGTTGTCGTGCTTACCCGGCAGGACGCGTCTCGGGCAGACGTGCCCCACGCAGAAGATCCTCAGGTAGCAGCCTTCGAAGAGAGTGCCAATCGCTCCGCTGCGGAAACGTTGGAAGTCGGGGCCGTGACGGCTGAGCGTCCCCCGGAGGCTGTGGCCCCGGATGTCACCGAGCGGGATGAAGCGGAAGTTCCTGCAACAGCAGCGCCCGCTCCCCCGTTGGAGGGGACCGTTGCTGCTGCCCCAGAAACGGCCCCGCTGCCCCAGACGGCTTCTGCGGACGGCCCCCGGGATTCGGCCTGGATTCTGGCTCAACCCGCCGAGAGATTCACACTGCAGCTTTTGTCTTCATCTTCTGCTGAGCGGGCGTCCGCCTATGTCGAGCAGCAAAGTCGTCCGCAGGACTTCGCCCTCTATCGTTTGCAGCGCAACGGAAAATTCCTCCACGTAGTCATTTATGGAAACTACGCAAGCCGCGGTGAAGCCGAGCGGGCAGCGACCAGCCCTGAAGCCACCGTTGGTGGCGTCAAACCGTGGATCCGCCCCTTCAAGGAGGTGCAGGGCGCGGTGCGGACGGTGGCGCAGTAGTTGCCAGCGTTTTGTGACAGTAATTGCGCTTTGTTGAAGAGTGGTAGCCTGGTGGCGGGTGGTTTGCAGTGACTGATGCGGCGGCGCTCCGCGCTGCCCTCTGCGGCCGAGGTTGCCCCTTCGAGGTCAACTCGACCACCTCGGCGTCGCTCAAACGCCACTGCAAACCACCCGCCACCAGGCTCTGCTAGATCTTCCGAGCGCAAAACGTTTCCGCATCTTGGCTACCTGGCTACCTGGCTACCTGGCTACCTGGCTACCTGGCTACCTGTTGAGCGGTTGCGAGCGCGGTTTCCTGGGAACGATCACAGGGGCGATGTAGGGCAGCCGAGGGCCGTGAATTGACGCGGCGGCCCTGCGCCGTCGGCAAGGCAGGGACCAAGGGCACGCCGGAGGCGCTGCACGATGACCCGGAGGTCGTTCCCAGGAAACCCCACCTGATAACCAAACAGCCCGACTTGCAGCACAAAGATCAGGGCAGCTGGGTCGAACCCATCAGATAGCGGTCGATCTCTCGAGCAGCTTCTCGACCCTCGTTGATGGCGCGTACGACGAGGCTCTGTCCGCGCCGGCAATCTCCAGCGGCGAAAACGTTCTCCACATTGGTCCGGTAGCTGCCGTATTCGGCCTGGTAGTTTGAACGTTCGTCGTAGTTCAGTCCGAGTCGGTCGGATACCGGGTGTTCGGGACCAAGAAACCCCATGGCCAGAAAGATCAGGTCGGCCGGCCATTCCCGCTCGCTGCCCGGAATGTTTTCGAAGCGGCCATTCTTGAACGCCACGTCTACCGTGCGAACCGCGCAGATGTTGCCCTCACCGTCGTCGACGAACTCCGTGGACGAGATGCTGTAGACCCTTGGGTCGTTGCCAAACTGGCTGGCAGCTTCTTCATGGCCGTAGTCGGTGCGGAAGATTTTCGGCCAGGTGGGCCAGGGATTGTCCGGGGCACGGCTTGCCGGCGGCTGCGGAAAGAGCTCGAAGTTGACCAGGCTTTTGCAGCCGTGGCGCAGGGAGGTGCCGATGCAGTCGGTGCCGGTATCGCCGCCGCCGATCACGATGACGTGCTTGCCCTTGGCCGAAATGTAGGCGCTATCCGCGTGCCGGGAATCCAGCAGGCTTCGAGTGTTGGCAGTGAGAAATTCCATGGCGAAATGGACGCCATTCAGTTCTCGGCCCGGAATAGGCAGATCTCTGGGAACGGTGGCTCCGGTGGCAAGCAGCACCGCGTCGTTTTCGCCGATCAGCGCAGCGGCGTCCAGGCTACCGTTGCTGCCGTCGCCCACTTCGATGCCGGAGACAAACTCCACGCCCTCTTCGCGCAGCAGGTTTATTCGCCGATCGACCACGGCTTCTTTTTCTAGCTTCATGTTGGGGATGCCGTACATCAGCAGCCCGCCGATCCGATCCGCACGCTCGTATACCGTCACCGTGTGCCCGACTTTGTTCAGCTGGTCGGCGGCTGCCAGTCCGGCGGGCCCGGACCCGACAATGGCGACCCGTTTGCCGCTTCGCTCCGTCGGCGGGTTGGGCACGACCCATCCCTCAGCAAATCCGCGGTCGATGATGGCCATCTCAATGTTTTTGATGGTTACCGCCGGGTCGGTGATGCCCAGCACGCATGCACCTTCACAGGGAGCCGGGCAGACGCGGCCGGTGAACTCAGGGAAGTTGTTCGTTTTGTGCAGGCGTTCCAGGGCTTCTCGCCACTGCCCGTGATAGACCAGGTCATTCCATTCGGGAATGAGGTTGTAAACGGGGCAACCTTCATTGGACTGACAGAAGGGTACGCCGCAATCCATGCACCGCGCGCCCTGAGTGGTCAGGCGCGTTTCGTCGTGCTCCGTATAGATCTCCCGGAAATCCAAAAGCCGTACGTCAGCGTCCCTGTATGGGGCCGCGTTGCGTGTGAACTCCATGAACCCTGTCGGTTTTCCCATAGTCGCTGGTCCCGTACTGCTCTGATGCTGAGGCTCGGAAGGCTACCCGGCGCTGACAGCTTCTTCTCGTTCCAAGAGAACGCGCTTCAAGTCTGTGGGCATAACCTTCACGAATTCACCCACGGACCGTTGCCAATTGTCGAGAATGCCGCTCGCGACGGACGAACCCGTATAGCTGGCATGCTTCTTTATCAGCTCGCGAACCTCTTCGATCTCGGTCTCCGCTTCAAGCCTTTCGAGTTCTACCATCTCCATGTTGCACTGTCCGGCGAAAGCCGATTTCGGGTCCCAGATATAGGCAATTCCGCCGCTCATGCCGGCTGCAAAATTACGGCCGGTAGGGCCCAGAATCACCACGCGACCGCCGGTCATGTACTCACAGGCATGGTCGCCCACGCCCTCGACCACGGCCAGCGCCCCACTGTTGCGCACGCAGAAGCGTTCAGCAGCCTGGCCGCGGAAGAAGCATTCGCCGCTGGTGGCGCCGTAGAGCACGACGTTGCCGATAAGCACGTTGTCTTCCGGTCGGAAGCGGCTTTCTTTGGGCGGGTAGATGACCAGTCGGCCTCCGGAAAGACCTTTGCCGACATAGTCGTTGGCATCACCTTCCACTTCGAGGGTCACACCCCTGGCCAGCCAGGCACCGAAGCTCTGACCGGCGCTGCCGAAGAACTTAAAGTGGATGGAATCCGGTGGCAGCATCTCCGGACCCACTTCTCTGATGATCTGGTTGGAGAGCATTGCGCCCACGACCCGGTTGGTGTTGACGATGGTCAGCTCGTCGTAGACTTTTTCGCCGCGCTTGAGGGCGGGTTCAGCAAGTTCCATCAGCTCGTTGTCCAGCGCCTTGGACAGCCCGTGGTCCTGCTGGTGAATCGCGTACCGGCCTAGAAATTCCGGGGGCTCCTGAGCCGGTGCGAGGACCGCGCTGAGGTCAATGCCCCGGGCCTTCCAGTGATTTACCGCCGCGTCGACCTGCAGGGCGTCCACCCGGCCAATCATGTCGTTTACGCTGCGAAAGCCCAGCTCGGCCATGATCTGGCGCAGCTCCTTAGCCACCATGAAGAAGTAGTTCACAACGTGCTCGGGCTGCCCCGCAAACTTTTTGCGCAGCGCGGGATCCTGGGTCGCGATGCCGACCGGGCAGGTATTGAGATGGCACTTACGCATCATGATGCAGCCCAGGGCGATCAGCGGAGCAGTGGCGAACCCGAACTCCTCGGCGCCAAGCAGGGCCGCTATGGCGACATCCCGCCCGGTCTTCAGCTGGCCGTCTGTCTGTAGCACCACCCGCGAGCGCAGGTTGTTCATGACCAGGGTCTGGTGGGTCTCAGCGATGCCCAGTTCCCAGGGAACGCCGGCATGCTTGATGGACGTCAAGGGCGAGGCTCCGGTGCCCCCGGTGTCGCCTGCGATCACCAGGTGATCGGCGCGGGCTTTCGTTACGCCGGTGGCCACGGTTCCTACCC
The DNA here is from genome assembly GCA_024640825.1 of Gammaproteobacteria bacterium. Classification (GTDB taxonomy): domain Bacteria; phylum Pseudomonadota; class Gammaproteobacteria; order Pseudomonadales; family Azotimanducaceae; genus UBA7803. The sequence goes on along the minus strand of JAHEEG010000045.1, from coordinate 7,434 downwards.
CGATTTCGGCCCCGAGTTTGACGCTGATACGGGCATTGGGATTGGCGTTCTTCAGGTCGTGGATCAGTTGCGCCATATCCTCGATGGAGTAGATATCGTGATGCGGCGGCGGGCTGATCAATCCGACGCCAGGGGTGGAATGGCGAATGCTGGCGATGAACTCATCCACCTTATGCCCTGGGAGCTCGCCGCCCTCGCCGGGCTTCGCGCCTTGAATGATCTTGATCTGCAGCTCGTCGGCGTTGGTCAGGTAGTTGATCGTTACGCCGAATCGACCGCTGGCCACCTGCTTGATTGCGCTGCGCTTCGAATCGCCGTTGGCCAGAGGTTGGAAGCGGGCGGGGTCCTCACCACCTTCTCCGGTGTTTGATTTCCCGCCGATGCGGTTCATAGCGATTGCCAGAGACTCGTGGGCTTCCGCACTTATGGATCCGAAGCTCATGGCACCTGTGGCAAAGCGCCGCACGATCTCGCTTTCCGGTTCGACCTCTTCTATCGGAACGGCACCGCCGTTGGCTCCGGTGCGGAATGTCAGCAGCCCGCGCAGGTTGGCCTGGCGGGTGGTTTGCCGATTGACATGATCGGCAAACCGCCAGTAGGCGTCTTCGCTATTGCCGCGCGCTGCGCCCTGCAGATCGGCGATCGCTGCAGGATCCCACATGTGCGTATCGCCGGTACGACGCCAGTGAAAATCTCCCGGGTTGGGCAGAACGTGAACGTTGATCGATCTGTTCGGATAGCCGATGTCGTGTCGGCGCTGCATCTCCTCCGCCAGCACCTCCAGGCCCACACCCTGCACCCGACTCGCGGTGCCGACAAATGCCCGGTCAATCACATCGTTGGCGAGCCCGACGGCCTCGAAAATCTGGGCGCCTTTATAGGACTGGAGGGTCGAGATGCCCATCTTGGCCATGACTTTTAGGATGCCTTTGGCCGTACCTTTCCGGTACGCGGCCACCACATCGTCATCGTTGGTGACGTGAGGTGCATCATCCAGCTCGCCCCGACGACGCGCATCCCAGAGGGCCTCGAATGCCAGATACGGGTTGACGGCGTCGGCTCCGTAGCCGATCAGCAGGCAGTGGTGATGGACCTCGCGGGCTTCTCCGCTCTCCAACAGCAACCCGACCCGGGTTCTGGCAAAGGTCTGAACCAGGTGGTGATGCACGGTACCCACCGCCAACAGCGACGATATGGGTACCCGCGTGCTGCTGAGGCCTCTGTCGGACAGCACGATCAGGCTGTAGCCGGACTCGATAGCCTTGCTGGCTTCCCGGCAGATGCGGTCCAGGGCCCGCGTAAGACCCTGCTTGCCCGAATCTCTCGCGAAGGTGATGTCTATCGTTTGCGTGCGCCAGCCCCGGTGATCCATCTGCTTCAGCGCGGCCAGCTCGTCGTTGGAGAGGATGGGATGTGGAATCCGCAGTCTGTGAGCGTGCTCAGGCGTGCTCGAGAGCAGGTTGTGCTCCGGGCCGATGTAGCATTCCAGCGCCATGATGACCTCTTCGCGGATCGAATCGATGGCTGGGTTCGTGACCTGTGCAAAGCGCTGCTTGAAGTAGTCATAGAGCATGCGAGGTTTTTCGGACATCACCGCCAGAGCCGCGTCGTTGCCCATGGAGCCCAGGGGATCCCTCAACTCTTTCACCAGGGGCTGAAGCATGATCTGCATGGTTTCGATCGTGTAGCCGAAGGCCTGCATGCGGGCCAGAAGGCTGTCCGGATCGAATCCATGAGATTCCCGTTCCGGCGAGAGCGCCTCGAGGTCGATGCGCTGGTCATCCAGCCACTGCTGGTAGGGATTGGCGCGCGCCCATTCACCCTTGACCTCCGCGTCGGGAATCATCCGGCCCTGGTCGAAGTCGATGAGGAAGATTCGCCCGGGTTGCAGGCGGCCTTTCTCGATGACGCGTTCCGGGTCGATTTTTACGACGCCCACTTCCGAAGCCATGATGCACTTGTCGTCATCGGTGATGTAGTAACGGCTTGGCCGGAGGCCGTTCCTGTCCAGCACCGCGCCGATGTAGTTGCCATCGGTGAAGGCTATCGAAGCGGGGCCGTCCCAGGGTTCCATCAGACAGGAGTTGTACTCATAGAAAGCGCGCTTTGCCGGGTCCATCGTGGCGTGCTGCTGCCAGGCCTCCGGTATCATCATCAGAACGGCTTCCTGAAGCTTGCGGCCCGACATCAGCAGGAACTCCAGAACGTTGTCGAACGTGCCGGAGTCGGAGCAGTCTTTCTCGACGATGGGAAACAACTTTTTCAGGTTGTCGCCAAACAGTGGGGTGTCTACCACCCCCTGTCGAGCGTTCATCCAGTTCTTGTTACCGAGAACGGTATTGATCTCACCGTTGTGGCTCATGAAGCGATTTGGCTGAGCTCGGTCCCAGGATGGGAACGTATTGGTGCTGAATCTCGAGTGCACCATCGCGAGGTGTGACTCGAAGTCGGTATCCAGCAGATCAGGATAGAAGGGAAATACCTGATCGGGGGTCAGCATGCCCTTGTAGACGATGACCTTGGTGGAAAGTGAGCAGACGTAGAACATCTTCCGCTCAGTCAGCTGCTCATCACCACGGATGCGGTGGGTGCCGTGCTTGCGAATCAGATAGAGCTTGCGTTCGAACTCGTCGCCAGAGACGCCAGAGACGCCAGCGGCGCCAGCGGCGCCGATAAACAGCTGGGTGAAATGTGGCATGGCCGCGCGGGCGGCGTTGCCGATGCCGGCTCCGACCGGATGTACGGGAAGTTCACGCCAGCCGAGCAGCTGCTGTCCGGCTGCGGCGATCTCTTGTTCCAGAATCTGTCGACAGTGATCGCGCTGCGCCTCGTCCGTTGGCAGAAATACGTTCCCCACGCCGTATTGGCCGGAGGCGGGAAGCTCTATGCCCAGATCGACTTGGGCAACTTTGCGAAGAAAGCGGTCGGGAAGGCCGACCAGTATGCCGGCGCCGTCACCGGTATTCTTTTCGTAGCCGACACCGCCGCGGTGCTCCATGCAGCAGTTCATCGCCTGGGCGTCCTCGATGATCTGACGGCTGGGTCTGCCCTTTATGTCGCAGATAAAGCCAACGCCGCAGCTGTCTTTCTCGCTGTCGGGGTCGTACAGGCCTCTTCTGGGAGGCAGGCCAATTTGTGCTGTGTCAGTCATGGCACCTTGTTCTTCATTTCTGTTTCCCCCTGCCCGGTCTGCAACCTGGCCATCGCTGCCCCTATGGAGGGCACACGAAGGGCATCTGCGCGTCACTGACGGCAGAGCTGGCCGTGGGAAAGTTCCCAGCCTGCGCGGACGTCGCGCCAGCTGACGGCGCGTCTTGGAGCCATCGGGATTTCGCTTGCGTTAGCGTAACTTTATAATTTTTGTCTAGCTTTTGGTCTAGACGCTTATCTTGCTAACGGCTCGCCGGCTACGCGGCTCGCGCACGAAGGACGAAACATCTCAGAAATGGGACCCTGAATCAAGGGCTAGGGAGACACCCGATACCAGTACCCATATAGCTCGTCGAACCCGAGGCTGTCGTACAGCGCGCGGGCAGGATGGTTGTCTTTCGTCATTTGCAGGTAGGCCTGGCTTGCGCCCTGCTGCCAACCCCAAGCCAGCAGACCGGTTACGAGGGCACGTCCGTGTCCTTGGCGCCGCGCGGCCTCGCTGGTAACGACGTCGAACAGGCCCAGGAGTTCCTGCTCCAGGACGCCCAGCCCGCAAGCGAGAGGGCGTGCCGGGTCGCCTATTACGGCATACGCACAGGGCTGCGGCATGCCTCGGAGAATGGCGCCGTGGAGCGCCCGAGTCTTCGTTCGATTCTTTTCCGGAAGGCCAGACAGGCGGCCATATACATCAAGCCACTCACCCAGAGACAGCAGGCGCATTCCGATCGAGGCCGCCCGTTCGATCAGCGGCGCGGTCATCACCAGGGTAGGATCTCTATGTCTGTAGCCTCGGGCGCTCAGATATTCGTCCAGCGATTGATGGGATCGCTGGGTGGTACCTATGGAGGTCAGCCTAAAGATGGTCTGCAGTCGCTCTCGCGCATAGAGGTTTTCGCAGAATTTGACTTTCGCAGCTACTTCCGAGATCGAAGACCCGTCGGGTGCGTACAGCGGCACCACGGAATTCGCTCTCTTGGTGAAACCCTTGGCGAATCGCAGCAGCCAGCCGTCGACCAGCATCTGGTACATGGCTGGCCAGGCGTTGAGCGACGCTTCTTCCACCCGACGGCTCAGCGGCAGGCTTCCGGTTGGCGAGTTGAGTTGCTCTGCGGGCTTCACCGCTTCACGATAGCAGGATTCGTCAGAGGGAAGTAGAGATGTGACCCGAGCCAGTTTTCCGGTGGTTGTGCACGTCATGCTGCTGAGTAAGAGCCGGCTTTTTCTGCTCAGACGTGCCAATACGGGGTTTATGGACGGCTATTACGGATTGCCCGGCGGGCACCAGCATTACGGTGAAAATGTCAGCGAGGCGGCACTACGGGAATGCGAAGAAGAAACAGGCGTGCGCCCGGACGAGATCCGGCCGGTTTGCGTCATCCCGTATCGGGCAGGACATCACCAGGGCCTCAATTTCGTTTTCGAAGCAGTTCGCTGGCATGGAACGCCCGGCCTCGCGGAGCCCGAACTTTTTGACAGGGCCGAGTGGTTCTTTCTGGATAGGCTTCCCAGTCCGCACCCGCCGTGGATTGTCGAGGCGCTCGATCTTCGCACCCGGCAGGACTGGTTTCTCGAGTATGTCTGGGACTGAACAGCAGCAGAGCCCGCGGAAGACAAAGCACGACGGCAGTCGGTTCACCAGGCGAGTGCGAACCGGCCGCGCTTTCCTTACAATGCGCGCCCCGCTATTGGCACAGAAACCGATGGAGACATCCCCATGAAAGATCCCGTGCGAGTGACCGTAACCGGAGCGGCAGGACAGATCGGTTACGCACTACTTTTTCGAATCGCTTCCGGTGAGATGCTCGGCGCAGATCAGCCGGTTATCCTGCAACTGCTGGAAATCACGCCGGCGCTGGGCGCGCTTCGGGGCGTCATTATGGAGCTGGAAGACTGTGCCTTTCCCCTCGTGCACGGTATGGTGCCCACAGATGATGCGAACATTGCCTTCAAGGATACAGACTACGCGATGCTGGTGGGTTCGCGTCCGCGCAGCAAAGGCATGGAGCGCAAGGACCTCATTGAAGCCAATGCGGCGATTTTTTCGGTGCAGGGCAAAGCCATAAACGACCACGCCAGTCGAGGCGTCAAAATCCTGGTTGTAGGCAATCCCGCCAACACCAATTCTCTGATCGCACAGCGTAACGCGCCCGATATTGATCCCAGGCAGTTCACGGCCATGACCCGCCTGGACCACAACCGGGCAGTTGCGCAGTTGGCCGCCAGGACGGGAAAGCATGTCACGGATGTGGCGGGGCTCACCATCTGGGGCAATCATTCCGCCACCCAGTACCCTGACATTCACCACGCGACCGTAGCAGGGAATTCTGCCATGCAACTGGTGGACATGGACTGGTACACGGGAGACTTCATTCCCACTGTGCAGCAGCGCGGCGCCGCAGTTATTGAAGCCAGGGGGGCCTCCAGCGCTGCGTCGGCGGCGAATGCCGCCATCGACCACATGCATGACTGGGCCTTGGGCAGCGACGGTGTGGTCAGCATGGGCGTCTATTCGGATGGCAGCTACGGCATCGAAGCGGGGCTGATCTATTCCTACCCGGTCACGTGCAAGGGCGGCGATTGGCAGATTGTTCAGGGGCTCGAAGTGAATGATTTCAGTCGAGAAAAGATGAAGGCAACGGAAACTGAGCTTGTCGAAGAGCGGGACGCGGTCGCTCATCTGCTGACAGGCTGAGCGTCCTGTGCCGCTCACATTAAGGTAGGGATAACCCCCAGGCATCTGGAAAGGCCGGCTTTCGGGGTACGACTATGGATCGCGAAGACGACTTTATTGCCAATCGTTCAGGAAATCGCCCGTTTGGGGACGTTCTGCAGGCGCGGGCGTCCCGCCGTCGGGTGCTCGTCGGGAGCCTCGCTGTTGCAGCGGGCGGGTTTCTGGGGCCGGCGTTGTCCCGGGGTGCGGAAGACGCCGTTGGGGAATCAGGTGTAGACGAACCCCAGCGCCCGAAAAAAGGTGGGCTCATCAATTTCCGACCGGTTCCTCTTTCCGAGGCCGGGGGAGCGGAAGTCAGCATTTCCGCGGACTACGAGTACGAAGTGCTGATTCCCTGGGGAGATCCGCTGCAGCCAGGTGGCCCGGTCTATGACGGCGATCCGGCCACGCGACCTACCGCGGCGGACCAGGCTGAGATGATCGGTATCGGTCATGATGGCATGTGGTTTTTTCCTTACGTCCATGAAGGCAAGGAAAGCAGCAATGCCGGCATGCTCTGCGTCAATCACGAATTCGGACGCAACAACCATGTCCTGGGCAGAGGAATCCCCGGTTCTCTCGAGGACGTTCGGCTCTCGCAGCATGCCCATGGGGTTTCCGTGGTGGCCATCGTTCGCCGAGACGGCAGTTGGCGTCAGGTACGCAGCCGCAACAGCCGCCGCATTCATGTCAATACGCCGGTGGCCTTCAGCGGCCCGGCCGCCAGCAGCCAGTTGCTGCTGACGCCCAGCGGCAGCGAGCCCCTCGGCACGGTCAATAACTGCGCCAACGGCCATACCCCCTGGGGCACCTATCTGACCTGCGAAGAGAATTTCAACGGCTACTTCGGCGCTACAGGACGCTGGACTGCTACGCCGGAGCAGGAACGCTACGGTTTCACTTCGGGGGGGTTCGGCTACGGCTGGGAAAAGTTCGACCGGCGCTTTGACCTTTCCGACTCCGATTATGCCAACGAGGAGAATCGCTTCGGCTGGGTGGTGGAGATCGACCCTTGGGATGCCAGGCAGACTCCGGTGAAGCGAACGGCCCTGGGTCGTTGGAAGCACGAAGGCGCAGCCCTCACCGTAGGCGATGGCGGTCGGGCTGTGGTGTACATGGGCGACGATCAGCGCTTCGATTACATCTACAAATTTGTCTCGGCTGACGACTGGCAGGCCATGCGCGCCCGGGGCGTCAGCCCGCTGGACGAGGGCGCGCTATATGTCGCCAGATTCAACGACGATGGCACCGGCGATTGGCTGGAACTGACCATCGACAACCCGCTGCTTGCGGCTAAGTTCGCAGACCAGGCGGCGGTCGTCACCTTCGCCCGCGTCGCCGCGGATCTGCTGGGCGCGACTCCGATGGACCGACCGGAGTGGACCACGGTGGCACCAAACGGGGACATCTACTGCAGCTTGACCAACAATGATGAGCGGGGAAGGTCCGGGCTGCCCGGTCCAGATGCGGTGAACCCGCTGGCACCTAATCCGAATGGTCATATCATCCGCTGGCGCGATTCCGATGCCCACACTGGCACTTCCTTCAGCTGGGATATTTTCCTCATCGCTGCG
>JAHEEG010000044.1 GCA_024640825.1 Gammaproteobacteria bacterium | reverse complement strand
CCGCGCTTTTTCCATCTCGTTCTTGGCCAGATAGAGCTCTCCGAGCCAGTAGAAGGCATTTGCGGTGTAAGCGCCGTTAGGGTAGTCGACGACCAGCTGATTGAACGCGTCCGCCGACGCATCGAACTGGCGGGCTTTCATCAGATCGAACGCCGCAGTATAAGCGTCACGCTCGCTGGCGGTTGCCGGCGCGGTGGCTGTCCTCTGGCTGGCTGAGCCACCCACGCTGCCCGGATTGGGTGTGGCAACGGCAGCGGGCTGCTGAGCATTCGCCCGCACCGATTGCATGCGTCGATCGAGATCGAGGTACTGCTCCTGCTGATCGCGGGCAAGCCGATTGACCTGGTGGCCCTGCTCTTCGACCATGCCGCGTAGCTCTTGGACCTCCTGTTGCAGGACCTGCAGCTGATAGAAAAGCTCCGACAAGCGCGACGCATCTCCGCTTGCGGTCGTCGACGATGAGGAAGCATCCGGAGATGCTGAGCCGGCGGATACCCCGTACCCGGGCTGCGGCGTTCCAGATGGGGCTGCCGCCGGATAACTGCCGACCGGGCGGGATTCCTCAACGGGCGCCGCCGCGGAAGCCGGCAGGGCAACGACAGAGCTGAAAAACAGCGATGCAACGGCAAGGCGGCGCAATGCGCAGTAGGGGTCTTTCACTGGCCTTAATCTCGAGTAGAACAAGTTCCGATGGCGATGTCAGCGATAGATCAGGATCGCCCGGCGATTGCGCGCCAGAGCAGCCTCATCGTGACCGGGATCTTCCGGACGCTCCTCACCGTAGCTGACGGTTTCAACCTGCCGGGGAGATGCGCCCGCTGACAGCAGGAAACTGCGCACGGCATCCGCCCGGCGCTCTCCCAGAGCCAGATTGTACTCGCGTGTTCCCCGTTCATCGCAGTGACCTTCGATAACCACGCTCCGATCAGAGTTATTGCGCAAAACGGTGGCGTGCATCTCCAGAGATGCCAGATCATTCGGGTCTAACACTGAACGGTCGTATGCGAAATAGAATGTTCGGGAGAGCAGGCGAGTGGTACCTGGAACGAACGGGTTGCCGTTGGCGTCAAAGGTCGTCCCCGGCTCCGAAGCCGGCGGCGGTGTGGTGTCTGGGGTTCCCATCGGCGCTTCGGACGGCTCGGTGGGTTCCGTCTGGGAACCGCTGCTGGCACAGCCCGCCATGACCAGACCGACCAGCAAAGCAACGCATAAATTCCCAAACCTCGAGGTAATCATCGATTCTGTTCTCCTGTCCTAATGCGCGTTTCCAGACGAAGTCCTGCCTCGCCGACGCTGTCAGCACTCAGAATAGCCCTCAGCAGCAAAAACATGGGATTCCAATACGACTCTAAAACGATCCCGGTGCTTTACTCCGCTCCGGCAGCAGCACCGGCCGCTAATACATCGAGGAACGGTGACCAGGCGGGCTCTCTGACGTCTCCCGTGGAAGACGGTAGTCTGTACTTGACGCGACCATCGATGGAAACGACGGCCAGTATACCTCTACCCTGATCCTGCGTCGCATAGATTAGCATGGTGCCGTTTGGTGCCAGTGACGGCGACTCATCTAGGTTCGTCTTCGTCAGTACGCGCACATCGTCACGCTCCAGATCCTGCCAGGCGATGTGGAAAACCCCCTGCCGGCGATGGACAAAGACAAGGTGCTTGCCGCCAGGGAGCAGCCGGGCGCGCGCGTTGTAGTCACCCTGGAAGGTAAGCCGCTCCACCAGATTGGTGGCCAGTTCCATCTGGTAAATCTGCGGGCGACCCCCGCGATCCGACGTGAAGAGCAAATGGCGGCCGTCTTCCGACCAGCTGGGCTCCGTATCGATAGCATGATGGCGGGTAAGTCGCCGCAGCCGCCGATCCTGCAGGTTCATGACGTACAGTTCCGGATTACCATCCCGGGACAGAACCATCGCCATCTGCTGACCATCCGGTGAGAACACGGGAGAGCCGTTGATTCCGGAGAACTGGGTCAGCAGTTCCCGGGAACCGGACGCAATATCCTGCAGGACGATCGCGGGGCGGCCTGTTTCGAACGAGACGTAGGCAACGCGTCTCCCGTCCGGGGCCCAGCTGGCGGACATAATGGGCTCGTTGGACGAGAACAGGGTTCTCGAACGCTCGCCATCGGAATCCGCCATTTCCAGGCTATAGGTCGCGCTGGGGGAGCCGGAGTTCTTCGCCAGCACGTAAAGAATGCGTGTGGAGAAGGCGCCTTTTATGCCTGTAATCGCTTCGAAGACGTCGTCGGATATTCGATGCGCGATGTCACGCCACTGGGCGCGCGTACCCGATACCTCGCGTGTCGCCATCTGTCTTTCATTGAAAACATCGAAAAGATAGTAGCGAACCGCCGTGTTGCCGTTGGCCAGCGTGCTGGTGCTCCCCACGAGAAGGTACTCCACCCCGAGAATGCGCCAGTCTCGGAAGAAAACCTGTGACGGCTCGGTTGGCAATGACAGCATGTCATCCCGTGCCAGCGGTGCAAACTGACCGCTGCGGGACAGATCGAAGCCAATGATCTCAGACACGACCGGCATGTTGTCGAACTCCGGGCCCTGCTGGAAAGGCACCACGGCAATGCGCGTCTGCTTGTCGTATCCGGCATCGATGATAATGGTGTCGAGACTCTCGGCCGCCAGTGCAATCTGGCCGAATGCCCAAAGTAGAGTCAGATAGAATAATTTCAACGCAATAGATCCTCTGGTCTGAATAACAGGGTGAAACGTCGGAAATACTGCGCCGTTGCCGCTGGATTCCACCAGACTGACCGCGACCACATCCCCGGTCGGCACTAGCTCAACACGAAGCTTAGCCTGCATGCCGTTTCGAGCCGACGGCGGGCGAGACCAGTTGCCCACGACCGCCTGATAAATGCCGAGTCGGAATGACTGTGCCACGGCTTCGCTGTCCGCGGCCTCGGATTGCGCCTGCAGATCCTGCGCCTCGTCCTCAAGCGCATCGAGGAAAGAAGCATCCGCCAGCGCCTCCAACTTCTGCTGCCGGGCCACGTCCTCAGCCCGGGCTCTGTTGATTTCCTCGGCCTTAGCCTTGGCTTCCGCCTGAGCCCTGGCGTGAGCTTCGGCCAACGCTCTCTCTCGGGCCTTCGCGTCAGCTTGCACTTTCTCTTCAGCCTTCTTCCGGGCTGCCGTCTCTGCCTGGGGATCCGGCCTGGGTCGCGCCTCGACAGCGGGTTTCGGGGGCGGGGCCGTCTTAGGTTTGGATTGGGGTTTCGGTTTGGGCTTGGCCTCGGGCTCCAAAACCAGCAGGGTAGACTTCACGATCTGCGGTCTGATAATCCGAGCCTCCTGCTGAGGGTTCCAGCCCGAGTAAAGCGCCAGCACAGCGAGTGAATGCAGCGCCAGCGCCAGCACAAGCGGCAGGCCGTACTGCCTGATCGTATAGACCATTGCAGATTCAACCCTCCACCAGGTCCGGCGGATCGGTGATCAGGCCCACGCTTTCCGCCCCCGCTTTCTGAAGCACCGTCATCACGCCAACAACCATGCCGTAGTCCAGAGCATGATCCGCCTTGACGTATACGGGTACATCCGGCCTTGCGCGGAGAATTTTGCTGGCCTGATCTTCCAGGCTGTAGATGGTGACCCGGGTTCCCTCATCGTCTGCGTTCTGAATACCCAGATTTACAAATATCGCGCCATCGGCGCGTACGGATATCACCAGCGGATCGTCCTGTTGCTCTGAAACAGGTTCTGATGGTGCCTTCGGCAATTCGACGATGACGCCCTGAGTGAGCAGCGGCGCCGTCGCCATGAAGATCACGAGCAGTACCAGCATGACGTCAATATACGGCACCACATTGATGTCAGACATGGGTTTACGCTTGCGGGCCATTTACCTGCTCACCGACAGTCGTCCGTTGACGGTTTGATTTCCTGCATTATTTTCAGGCTTCATTTTCGAGTATGTGAAACGCGATGCAGAATGCTTATGAGTTCATCGCTGAAGGCCTGGTACCGGTTCATCAGGGCCTCAACCCGAGCAGAAAAGCGGTTGTAACCGATGACAGCTGGAATCGCCGCAAACAGCCCCATCGCGGTTGCCACCAGCGCTTCAGAAATACCCGGGGCCACGGAGGCCAGCGTCGCCTGGCTCATGTTTGCCAGCGACCGGAAGGAATTCATGATGCCCCACACCGTACCGAACAGACCAACGTAGGGGCTTGTTGAGCCTACCGTCGCCAGAAACGGGAGGTGGGTTTCCAGACGCTCCTCTTCCCGTGTCAAGGAGATGCGAATCGCGCGTTGCACCCCCTGCATGACGAATTCCGAATCGCCGGAGCCCTGCTCCGTCAGCCGGGTGTATTCCTTAAAACCACTGACGAACATCCCTTCGATACCGGTCAGGTTGTCCTCCCGTTCCAGGTCGCTGAAAAGCTGCCGCAGATCAATGCCCGACCAGAAATGGTCTTCGAAATCCTCCATCTCTCTCTGGACCCGGCGGAGCGCAAAGAAACGTTGAAATATCATTACCCAGGACGCAAGTGACGCCAGCAGCAGCAAGCCCATCACTATCTGAACCAGAACGCTCGCGTTGGCTATAAGTTCGAAAATTGAAAGCTGTTCAGGCAATGCCGTTTCCTTAATCGATGTCCAGTGGCGGCTGATCGGCGCCGCTTACGCGCGCCGCATCCGAGGAGGGCTCAGGCACTTTCAGGCCGAAATGCAGATAGGCTTTCTCGGTGGCCACCCGGCCACGCGGCGTGCGCATCAGAAACCCCTGCTGAATCAGGAAGGGCTCGAGAACGTCCTCGATGGTATCCCGCTCTTCGCTGATTGCCGCGGAAAGAGAGTCCAGACCTACCGGACCTCCGGAAAATTTGTCGATGATGGTCTCTAACAGCCGTCGGTCCATGACGTCGAACCCTTTGCGATCCACGTTGAGCATATTCAGCGCCTCATCGGCAACTTCTCTAGATATGACGCCGTCGGCTCGCACCTCGGCAAAATCGCGCACCCGCCGCAGCAGGCGGTTGGCAATTCGCGGCGTACCACGCGAACGTCTGGCCACTTCGCCCGCCCCAGCCTCGCGGATGGACAGACGCAGTTTGGCTGCTGACCGGGCAACGATCTCACTGAGTTCTTCGACAGTGTAAAACTCGAGTCGTTGCACGATTCCGAAACGATCCCGTAGCGGCGATGTCAGCAGTCCGGCCCGGGTGGTCGCGCCGATCAGGGTGAATTGAGGCAGATCCAGCTTGAGCGATCGGGCTGCAGGGCCCTCGCCAATGAGAATGTCGATCTGAAAATCTTCCATGGCGGGATACAGGATCTCTTCCACCACCGGGCTGAGGCGATGAATCTCATCCACAAAGAGCACGTCGCCCGACTCAAGGTTGGTCAACATGGCCGCCAGTTCAGCGGGGCGTTCAAGAACCGGCCCGGAGGTGGATTTGATGGCCACACCCATCTCATTGGCAATAATGTTGGCAAGCGTGGTCTTGCCAAGTCCGGGTGGTCCGAAGATAAGCGTGTGGTCCAGTGGCTCATGCCGGCCTCTGGCCGCCTCGATGAATATTTCCATCTGTTCTTTGACCGCTTGCTGCCCGATGTACTCGTCGAGCCGGCAGGGCCTCAGCGCCCGATCGATCTGCTGTTCGCCGCCCTGTACGGTTCCCTCGACCAGCCGATCCGGCTCGATGCTCACGCGGCACCCTCGGCGTGACGGGCTGCGAGTCGAAGCGCCGCCCTGACCATGTCCTCTGTCGAAGCACTTGCGTCTTTCACCCCGGCAATCATGCGCGCCGCCTCTGCAGGGCGATAGCCCAACGCCACCAGAGCGTCTTCCGCCTCGCCAGCTGCCTGTCCATCAGCACGTCTCGCCAGGGCAATTTCCTGCGCGCTGAGGGCAGGCAATTTGTCTTTCAGCTCTACCAGCAGTCGCTCCGCCGTCTTACGCCCGACACCGGGCACCCGCGTCAGCACTGCTGCATCGCCGCCCTGAACGCAGGCGGAAAGTTCCACCAGGCTGACGCTCGAAATCAGGCTCAGGGCCAGCTTGGGGCCAACGCCGGTAATCCTGATCAGCGCCCGAAAGAGATCCCGTTCGTCCCGCGAGGCAAACCCGTAGAGCAGCTGAGCGTCTTCCCGAACCACGAAATGGGTATAAAGTTCAACGGGATGATCCTGCTTTTGCAACTGAGGCAATTGGCTCAGCGCGCCGACAGTCACTTCCACTTCATATCCGACCCCACCAACGTCCAACAGGACGGTGTTGTCGCTAATCTCGACGAGTTGACCTCTGATTCGGCCGATCATGGCGGTACGGTGATAATCCCTAAGGCGTTGCGCGCGTTTTCACGCGCGAAGTATTGACGTGACAAATGGCAATCGCAAGAGCGTCCGCCGCATCCGCCGAGGGGGTGCCGGGCAAAGTCAGCAGCACACGAACCATGTGCTGAACTTGCTCCTTACCCGCCCGCCCGGTTCCCACCACAGCCTGTTTGACTCGTCGCGCCGCGTACTCCGACACCGGCAACCCGTGTGCAACCGCGGCAGCGATGGCTGCGCCTCTAGCCTGACCCAGCTTCAAAGCCGATGCAGGGTTTGAGGCCAGAAAGACCTCCTCGATAGCAACCTCTGAAGGGGCATGCTGGCGGATCAGCTCATCGACGCCGTGGTATATCTCACCCAGACGCTCCAGAAACGGACCTTTCCGCGGCCGGATGCAACCGCTCTCAATATAAACGAAACCCACCTTCGAACTTTCGACGAGGCCGTATCCGGTTACACGCGACCCGGGATCAATACCCAGTACACGCTGTATCAAGGCGACTCAGTCCAAAAGGGCGCTATCGGGAAAGTCCCCGTTACTGTAGACGTTCTGTACGTCATCAAGCTCCTCCAGCGCATCGATCAGCTTCAGCACCGTCTCTGCCGTTTCCTGATCACAGACGGCCGAGGTCGTTGGCACCATACTGACCTCCGCGTCGTCGGGTGCAAGTCCGGCTGCAGTCAGCGCGTCCACCAGATCACCGAGCTGCTCCCAGCGCGTGACCACAGAAACGCTCTGATCCTCGTCGACTTCTATGTCCTCTGCCCCGGCCTCGAGCGCGATCTCCATAACCTTCTCTTCGTCCGCGCCCGGGGCAAAGCTGACGACGCCCTGTTTGTTGAACAGGTAAGCCACCGAACCGTCCGTGCCCAGGTTGCCCGCGTGCTTGGAGAAAGCATGACGCACCTCGGCAACCGTCCGATTGCGATTGTCGGTCATGACTTCGACGAGGACGGCCACACCGCCCGGGCCATAGCCTTCGTAGGTCAACTCCTCGACGTTGCTTTCGTCCAGACCGCCGGCACCGCGGGCAATTGCCCGCTCAATGGTGTCTTTGGGCATGTTTGCGCCCAGCGCCTTGTCCACGGCCAGACGCAGACGCGGGTTATCGGCCGGATCGCCGCCGCCCATGCGGGCGGCAACCGTGATCTCACGGATGAGCTTGGTGTAAATCTTTCCGCGCTTGGCGTCCTGCCGAGCCTTCTTATGCTTGATATTGGCCCATTTGCTGTGTCCGGCCATCGATACCTCGCGTTCAGTCTGTTTTGCGCAGCCTTATGTGCAACTCGCGCAGCTGTTCCTCATCTACCACGCTGGGTGCTGCCGACATGAGGCACGCGGCGGTCTGGGTTTTAGGGAACGCTATTACGTCCCGAATGGCATGGGTTCCGGACATCAGCATCACCAGCCGGTCCATACCTAGAGCAATCCCGCCGTGGGGCGGGCATCCGAACTGCAACGCCTCCAGCAGAAAGCCGAACTTAACTTCCGCCTCATTGCTTATGTTCAGCACGTCGAACACGGCATTCTGCATGTCGCACTGGTGGATCCGAAGCGAGCCCCCGCCGAGTTCGTAACCGTTGAGGACCACGTCGTAAGCCGCCGCCTGGGCGATCTCCGGTCTGGCAAGCAGCTCCTCGATGCTGCAGGTCGGCTGGGTAAACGGATGGTGCGCCGGTGTAAGGGTGCCATCGCGGGCTTCCTCGAACATGGGCCAGGTAGTTACCCAGCACGGCGCCCAATCGCCGCGGATCAGACCCAGATCACGCCCGAGCTCATTGCGCAGAGCACCCATCGCATCTGCAACCACAGACGCTGTGTCCGCGCCGAAGAAGACCAGATCGCCATTTTCTGCGCCCACCCTCTGGAGCACCTCGCGCACCACAGCCTCCGGCAGAAACTTGATGATCGGCGACTGCAACCCTTCCGTGCCCGCCTCTAGATCATTCACCTTTATATACGCAAGGCCCTTGGCCCCGTAACGCCCAACGAAGTCCGTGTAGTCGTCGATGAGTTTACGCGAGAGGCTGCCGCCGCCGGGTGCCCGCAACGCTACCACGCGGCCTTTGGCGTCGTTGGCCGGCCCCTTGAAAACCTTGAATTCCACTTCCCCCATCAGATCGGCGACGTCTGTCAACTCTATGGGGTTCCGCAAATCCGGCTTGTCGCTGCCGAAGCGTCGAATTGCTTCCTCCCAGGTAAGGACAGGAAATGCTGGAAGCGTAACGCCCAGAACGCCCAGAAACACGCTCCGAAGCATGTTCTCGGTCAGCGATCGCACGTCTTCCTCCGTGACGAAGGAAGCTTCAATGTCAATCTGCGTAAACTCAGGCTGGCGATCGTGGCGAAGGTCTTCATCCCGGTAGCAGCGGGCAATCTGATAGTACTTATCGACGCCTGAAACCATCAGCAGCTGTTTGAAAACCTGAGGCGACTGAGGCAAGGCGAAAAACTGTCCTGGATGGGTACGGCTAGGCACCAAATAATCCCGAGCGCCTTCCGGGGTTGCTTTGGTCAGCGTGGGGGTTTCCACCTCCCAGTAACCCTGACTTTCCAGAAAGCGCCTGACAGCGCCGGTTACTTGAGCTCGCATCTGCAGCCGCTGCTGCATCTCAGGTCGCCGGAGATCGAGATAGCGATACTTCAGGCGGACATCTTCACCAGCATCGGAATGCTCGTCCAACTGAAACGGCGGCGTCGCTGACGCATTCAGAATCTCAAGCGTGGCGCCAAGAACCTCTACTTCTCCCGTGGCCATATCCGGGTTCACCGTACCCTCCGGCCTGGGCCGAACCCGCCCGCTCATACGCAGCACGAATTCGTTGCGAGCACGGTCTGCAACAGCAAAGCTGTCTTGCGTATCCGGGTCGTAGACCACCTGAACAATGCCCGTGCGGTCGCGGATATCGAGAAATATCACGCCACCGTGGTCTCGACGCCGGTGCACCCACCCGCAGAGTTCGACCTGTTCTCCTACGTGGTTGGCGTTGAGCGCCCCACAATAATGACTGCGCATGATCTATTCCCGATCGCTTATTCGGAAGCTGCCGATTTCGCGTTTCCCTTGCTGTCCTTGGACTTGCTGTCATTGGACTTGCTGTCGCCATCGGCGGACGAAGCTTTCTTTGGGTCCGCTCCACCTTCGGTGCCACCAGAGGCCCCAGAGTCACCAGCGGTTTCACCACCTGACACGTTCTTTTTCGTTCCCTTCTTGAAATCCGTCTCGTACCAGCCACCGCCCTTCAGGCGGAAACCGGCTGCAGAAACCTTCTTGCGGAGACCGTTCTCAGCGCATTCGGGGCATGTTTCCAGAGGTGTCTCACTGATCTTCTGGATGGTCTCAAATTCATGTCCACACTTGTCGCACCGATACTCGTAGATTGGCATTGTTCCACTCTCACTCGACGTTTAACTGACCCAGAAACCGAAATCAGAAGCCTTTCGCTTTACCCCCCAGGAAGTAAAAGGGGGATAAATCTTTGCCCGCGAAGCAGGACAGGCGATCGCGAGGCGCGCATGATCTTAAAAAAGTCAGCAAAAATACAGTGATTTCGCTGACTTTTTGTTGCCTGACAAAGGCTTATCCGCTATAAAACGCGGCTATTGAGATCCCGCAAAACGGTAGGTGTTTCTCAATAGGAACTGGGTGAAACCCCAAGGTCAGTAAAACTAAAGGTTTTCGACCGGTGCGGAATTGCTCAGTTTAAATAACCACTGCATAGGGAACGATGAATGGCTACGAAGAAAGCTCCAGCCAAACGCAAGGCTCCGGCAAAGCGCAAAGCGCCGGCCAAGAAGAAGGCGTCTGCCAAGAAGAAGGCACCTGCTAAGAGAAAGGCGCCAGCCAAGAAAAAAGCGGCAGCCAAGAGAAAGGCACCAGCCAAGAAGAAAGCTCCGGCTAAGAAGAAAGCTCCGGCCAAGAAGAAAGCGCCTGCCAAGAAGGCAACCGCGCGGTCGACGACTGCTATCCGAAGCAAGATGACAAAAACGGCCATCCTGAACGAAATTGCCGAGCGGGCAGAACTTTCTCGCAAGCAGGTGGGGGCTGTCCTGGATGAGTTGGATACGCTGATCCATCGGCACATCAAAACTGGTGCGACGGGTGAATTCACCCTGCCTGGCCTGCTGAAGGTCCGACGCGTGAAGCGCCCGGCGTCCAAGGAGCGAATGGGCCGCAATCCAGCTACCGGTGAAGAAATCAAAATCGCGGCCAAGCCGGCGACGACCCGCGTGCGCGTCACCGCGCTGAAACGCCTCAAGGAAATGGTCGGCTGACGCTTAGCCAGGCCATACTAGAAGGGCCGCCTGGTTCGCCAGCCGGCCCTTTTTTTTTCCGTCGCTGCCCGTTCGCACACCGCGTTCGAAACTCGAGGAAAGCAACCATGCGCCAGAGCCAGCAACTGATTCCCACGCTGAAGGAAAACCCTGCGGATGCCGACGTCGCGAGCCATCGTCTGATGCTGCGCGCCGGAATCATCCGCCAGGTGGCGTCGGGTCTATACAGCTGGTTACCGCTGGGGCTGCGCGTCATCCGCAAGCTGGAAAACATCATCCGCGAAGAGCTGACAACGAGCGGCGCCCAGGAAGTGCTGATGCCCGTCGTTCAGCCGGCAGAACTGTGGCAGGAAACCGGGCGCTGGTCGAAGATGGGCCCGGAAATGCTCCGGATGAAAGACCGCCACGATCGTGACTTCTGCCTGGGACCCACCCACGAGGAGGTCATTACCGACCTCTTCCGGCGGGATATCCACAGCTACCGGCAGCTACCCTGCAATTTCTATCAGATTCAGACCAAGTTTCGCGATGAAATCCGTCCGCGTTTCGGCGTCATGCGGGCGCGCGAGTTCACCATGAAAGACGGCTATTCCTTTCATGCCGACCAGGCCTGCTTCGATGCTACGTATCAGGAGATGTACGACTGCTACGAGCGGATTTTGCGGCGCATGGCACTGGACTTCCGGGCAGTGGAGGCCGACACGGGCAGTATCGGCGGGGCAAACTCCCACGAGTTTCACGTTTTGGCCGACTCAGGCGAGGATCTTATCGCCTACGCCACCGGCGGTGACTATGCGGCCAATCTCGAGAAAGCGGCTGCAGCGCCGCCTGCTGGCCGCCCGGAAGCCGCGGAAGCGCTGGAGAAAGTTGCGACGCCGAACCAGACCTCTATCGCGGACGTGGCCGCCTATCTGAATATTCCGGAAACGCGCTGCTTGAAAACGCTGATCGTGCAAGGCGCGCCAGAGGCCGAAGCGCAGGACGAGCGCAGGACCCATGAAGACAGCAGGCCGCGACTGGTAGCCATGGTACTGCGCGGAGACCACGAGCTTAACGAGATCAAAGCCCAAAAGCTTCCCGGTGTTGCGAATCCGCTCCGGTTCGCCGATGACGATGAGATTCAGGCCGTCACGGGCTGTGTGCCCGGCTCCATCGGCCCCTTAGGCCTGAAGATCCCCACGTACGTTGACCGGGACGCTGCCGCTGTCGCCGATTTCGTCTGCGGCGCTAACGAAGAAGGGGTTCACTACCGCGGCGCTAACTGGGTTCGCGACCAACCGCTGGCTGAAACGGACGTTGTGGACCTCCGAAACGTGATTCCTGGGGACGCCGCACCCGACGGGGGCGGAGAGTTACAGTTTCTTCGAGGCATCGAGGTGGGCCATATCTTCCAGCTGGGAACTGTATACAGCGAACCTATGCAGGCCAAGGTGCTGGATCAGAACGGCCGTAGCGTTACCCCTATCATGGGTTGCTACGGCATGGGAGTCACCCGGCTGGTGGCAGCCATAATCGAGCAGAATCATGATGAGGTTGGCATTATCTGGCCCGAACCCGTTGCACCCTATCTGGTTCACGTAGTGGCTTTGAACTATGGTAAGTCTGACGCCGTACGAAAAGCCGCGGACCGGCTCTATGACGTGCTCAGAGAAAGGAACCTGGAAGTGCTGCTGGACGATCGAGACGAAAGGCCTGGTGTGAAGTTTGCCGACGCGGACCTTATCGGCATTCCTCATCGAATCACAATCGGCGATCGTGGCCTTAAAGAAGGCAGGTTGGAGTATCTGATTCGCGGGGCCGCTGAGGCAGAAACACTACCGCTCGACGAAATTGTGAGTCGACTGGCGGGCTAAAATGCTGCAACGACTCATCCGGCATCTGTCCAACGCGTACCGACATCCGATCGCCCTGGCCGTGATCGGGCTGGTCGGCACCCTCTGGCTTCCCTCCCTTAAAGCAGAAAGCCTCCTAGCCGATCCGATTCTGGCTGAAAAGCTGGCCTTGAGCCTTTCTGAAGATCATGAAACCGATGACCGATTCGATGCGCAGGTCTGGCTGCTGGCATCTGAGCAGCGGCTATCTCGATATATCGATGAGCACGAACAACGCGTGGAACTGCTGAAAATCGTCTACCGGGAATCGAGCCGACACGACCTGGACGCCGACCTCGTGCTGGCCGTCATGCAGGTAGAAAGCGCGTTCGACCGTTTCGCCATATCTCGGGTAGGAGCCCAGGGTCTGATGCAGGTAATGCCTTTCTGGCGCCGGGAACTCGGTCGGCCTCGGGACAATCTGACGGAGGTGGAGACCAACGTCCGTTACGGAACCACAATCCTCTCCCACTATCTGGACATCTCCGAAGGTGATCTGGTGGAAGCACTCGGCCGCTACAACGGCAGCCGGGGTAAGCTGAAGTATCCGGAAAGAGTGGTGAGCGCCTGGCGGCGCGTGTGGCGTAACAAAACCTCTGAAGACCTTCCAGCACTGCAGGCGAGTTGCAGCCAATATGGTCTGCGGGCTTGTCGTTATCAGTAAACGGCTTGCAAGCTGAGGCTCGCAAGCTACGGCCTCCAAGCTTCACATTGCCGACGTCACCTGAATCGCACGGCTCAGGGTCTCGAAAGTCTGGGGGCCTACCAGAACCGTACGGAGCTTACCTTCGGGGTCGATCACAAGCGTACTGGGAAGCACGCCGGGCATCGGCTGCTGCCATCGCGCCCTGGGGTCATCCAGAAGCACCGGAAATCCAATATCCATTCGCTCGACTAGGTCGCTGAGTGCTTCGCCGGACAGCCCGTCGAAGTTGACACCGAGCACGACAAGCTGACCATCGGCACTATCCTCATGTAGCCGGTTCAACTCCGGTATCTCTTCCCGACAGGGGGCACACCATTCGGCCCAGTAGTTGATGAGCATCCAGCGGCCGTGCCACTGATCCCAATTGCCGGTTGAGCCGTCTGCCAGGCGAACCTCCGGTTCCTCTGCGCAACCGCCCAGCAGGCAGGCACCGAATACCAGGGCGATAACACAGGCCCGGGATTTGCCAACGCGTTTCTTTAACGTGTTACCGGGGATCAGCTTGCACCTCCAAATACTCTGTCGAGCGTTACCGTCATCTCATTGGAACCAAACTGAATCAGGGATTTGAGGGGCTCGGTAACACTTTCCATACCCTCAACACGGCTGAGCCGTGCGTAGTCCAGCCCTTCCGGAAGCTTCTGATAGAGGTCCCACAGGGTTAAAGCCTTGAGATCCCGGCCAAGCTTCCAGCCATCGTCCTCATCGTGTGTCAGCAACCGCAGACTCTGCAGCACGCCGAAAATCTCATCGTGTTCCGTCCTGCTGAGAGATACGCCATCCCGGATTTCCGCATCCTGCACCGCCAGCCCTTCCATATGAGCGTCGTGGAGCAGCTTCAGGATACGCGCGCATTTGACCAGCGCCGGCTCCGGATTTTCCTCCCTCGTATCGGGCTTTAGCGATAGGGTCCGCACGAAGATGGCACCGCAAAGTACCAACACCCAGACCAGATACATCCACGCCAGAAACAGCGGCACGACGGCAAAGGTTCCGTAGATGGGCTCGATGCTGGAATTCTTGACGACGGTGGTGAAGAGGTTCTTTCCCAGTTCGAACAACACCATGGTCAGGACGCCACCGATCAACGCGTTGCGGAAGGGAACATAGCAGTTGGGAACCGCAAAGTAGAGAACGGTAAACCCGGTGGCGGTCAACAAATGGGGCAGATAGCCGAGCAGAACCGTGCGCAAGCCGAAGGCATCGAGGTCAGATACCAGCGGCAGCGAGATCAGGTAAAGGCTGACGATCAGGCCGCCGGCGATCAGGGGCGGGCCCAGGGACAGAACTCCCCAGTAGAGAAGAAACCGCTGCAGCCCGCGACGCGGCTCCGCCACGTGCCAGATGGTGTTGAATGCTTTTTCTACGTTGACGAGCATCAGGAACGCGGTCACGAAGAGAAAGATGAAGCCAACGGCGGTCAGCTGCCGGGCGCGCTCCGAAAACTCGGTAAGCTTTTCGCGCAGCAGCTCGCCGCTGTCAGGAACGAGGTTCTCAAACAGAAACGCCTGAATACGATCGCCGACGCCTGAAAATTCCGGCAGGACCGAGAACATGGCATAGGCGACGGTCATCATGGGTACCACGGCAAACAGCGTCGTGTAGGTCAAGGCGCCAGCCCGGGACAGGCAATCGGCCATTAGAAACTGTGCAGACAGCTCCCGCAGATACCAGCGCAGCAGCGGGACCCAATTCTGAAGCATTGCCTGCCTCCACAAAGGCTGTGTTTAAATGTTGACCATCGATCCGGCACCATTATAGAGACCATGAGTGAAGTAACCATCTACCACAATCCCCGCTGTTCCAAATCACGCCAGACGCTGGAGTTGCTGACTGCGAAAGGCGTCACGCCACGAGTCGTACTGTATCTGGAGGACCCACCCGATGCGGTCGAGCTGAGGCAGATTCTGGCCCTGCTCAAGCTGACCCCAAGGGACCTCATGCGCACTCGAGAGTCCGAGTACGCGGCGCTGGACCTCGGCAACCCGGAACGCGACGATGACGAGCTGATCGGAGCGATGGTGGCAAATCCAATTCTTATCGAACGGCCAATCGTGGTAAAAGGGTCGCGTGCCGTGATCGGCAGGCCGCCAGAAAAAGTGTTGGAAGTACTCTGAAACCAACGCGCCGCGGGAGGTCATCATGCAACCTTACATACTCGTCCTTTATTACAGCCGATCCGGCGGCACCGCCAACCTGGCCACACACCTCGCTCGCGGTGTACAGAGCCATGGCGATTTCGAGGCGCGCGTCCGAACTGTGCCCCCGGTATCCGCGGCCACGGAGCAGACCGTGCCCGCCATACCGGAATCCGGCGCCGTTTACTGCAGCAAAGACGATCTGGCCAACTGCAGCGGCCTGGCCCTTGGCACACCGACCCGGTTCGGTAACATGGCCGCGCCGTTGAAGTACTTCCTGGGCGGAACCGTAGATCTCTGGCTCGGCCACCGGCTCACCGGAAAGCCCGCGGCGACCTTCTGCTCCACCGGATCGCTGCACGGCGGCCAGGAGTCCACCCTGCTGAGCATGATGCTGCCACTTTTCCATCACGGCATGCTGCTGCTGGGCCTGCCGTACAGCGAGAGCGCGCTGAGCAGCACCCGCACCGGCGGATCACCCTATGGGGCCAGTCACGTATCCGGTGCTGATGGCCAGCCTACGCTTTCGGAGGAGGAACAGACGCTGGCGTTTGCCCTCGGCCGCAGGCTGGCGACAGTTGCCCACGCGCTGGCGGAGGCGCGGTTATGAAAGGGCTGCAGTTTCTCAGCCTGCTATTGATCGGTTCCCTTTTCGCCCTGACAGGCCTGCGTCAGTTCTTCGTATCCCCGTTATCTGGCACAGCTACGAACCTCCTGTGGTTTCTTGCTCAGGTGCTGCCGCTGCTGCTGGTGCTGCCCGGCATTCTCCGTTTGAAGGCACGAGCGTTCTTCTTTGCGGCGCTAATCAGCATGCTGTATTTCACTCACGGCATTCTCCAGACCATCACGCCGGACATGCGGACCCTGGGCCTCTGGGAGATCGGCCTCGCAATGCTGCTGGTGCTCGTCGGCAGCTTCGGCACCCGACAGCTCGGTGGGTTGAAGGCGCCTCAATGAATCACCGGCGCCGGCTCGGCGGGATCTTCGCTGTCGTCGTCAACGCTCTGCACGGCATAACGGCGAGTGGTAATCTCTCCGGAAACCACGTGGGGAAGCTCTCGGAGAAACTCCTCCATATGTGGCGTCTGAAAATGTCCCATCAGCGCCTCCATGCTCTCCCACTCCTGGAACAACATCAGCGTGTTCGGGTCAGAAAGACCCAGGTAGAAATCATAGGAAACACAGCCCTGCTCCGCCTGCGTTGCCTCGGTCATGCGCCGCGCCATCTGCAGCACCTGCTCACGGCAGTCGGGTCGAATGGGTATCAACCCGTGAACGATGATCATGTCATGACACCTTCAGCCCGAAGGATGTCGCCGATTTCAGGAATGATGGCAGGGTCGTCAATCGTCGAAGGTGTGACGTAGGGTTTGCCGTCGATCATTTTGCGAATTATCTGACGGAGAATCTTCCCGGAGCGGGTTTTCGGCAGGCGTTTGACCACGACGGCGCGCTTGAAAGCAGCGAAAGGGCCTACGGCTTCGCGCACCATCTGCACCAACTCACGCTGCAGGTCCTCAGGATCGACGTTGGCACCGTCCTTCAACAGCAGCAATCCCAGCGGAATCTGGCCTTTGTCCGCATCCTCGATACCGACCACCGCGCATTCTGCAATCGCTGGATGTTCGGCCAGTACCTCCTCCATCTGCCCGGTAGAAAGCCTGTGCCCCGCCACGTTAATGACGTCGTCCATTCGACCCATCACGTAGACGTAGCCGTCTTCGTCGCGAAAGCCTTCATCGCCGCTAAAGTAGAAGCCCGGGTATTGCGAGAAGTAAGCCTTGCGGAACCGTTCGTGATCTTCCCATATGGTGGGCAGGGAACCCGGCGGCAGAGGCTCTTTCAGCACCACCGCGCCTTCCTGGTTGGGTCCCAGCTCCCTGCCTGCCTCGTCCAGCACGCGAAGGTCATAGCCAGGCACCGGCAAGGTGGGAGACCCGGGTTTGGTTGCCATCAGCTCGACGCCGGCCATGTTGGCACAGATTGACCAGCCCGTTTCCGTCTGCCACCAGTGGTCGATAACGGGGATCTGCAGATTGTCTTCCAGCCAGTGGTAAGTGGGCGGGTCCAGTCGTTCGCCAGCGACAAACTGATACTTCAGAGACGAGATGTCGTAGGCGGCCTTCAGAGCACATTCCGGATCCTCCTTCTTGATCGCTCGGAAGGCGGTGGGCGCAACAAAAAAGCTCCTGACTTTGTGCTCCTCAATGACCCGCCAGTAGGCACCGGCATCCGGGGTGCGAACCGGCTTTCCCTCAAACAGGACGCTGGTGCATCCCCTCAGCAGAGGGCCGTAAACTATGTAGCTGTGCCCGACAACCCAGCCGACGTCCGAGGCCGCCCAGAATACATCACCGCAGTCAACGTCATATATGGCCTTCATGCTGTAGTGCAGGGCGACCGCATGACCACCATTATCTCTCAGCACGCCTTTAGGTTTGCCGGTGGTTCCTGAGGTGTAGAGAATATATAGTGGGTCTGTGGCGTCTACTTCAACCCATCCCGCCGGCGTCGCTGCCGCTTCCCACTCATGCCAATCCAGGTAACCGCTCGCTCCCAGATCGGCTTGACTCTGTTCCCGCTGCAGCAGCACCACATGATCCGGGGTGTGGGCCGCGCGCTCAATGGCACCGTCCAGCAGCGGCTTGTAGGGAATGACGTTGGTGAACTCAATGCCGCACGATGCGGTAAGAATCACCTTGGGCCGGGCGTCATCGATGCGGGTGGCCAGCTCCGGCGCGGCGAACCCTCCGAAAACCACCGAGTGAATAGCCCCCAGCCGCGCGCAGGCCAGCATCGCCACCGCGGCCTCGGGCACCATCGGCATGTAGATCACCACCCGATCGCCTTTCCCCACCCCAAGCGCGGAGAGGCCCCCGGCTACCCGGGCCACTCGTTCTGTCAGCTCAGCGTAGCTGTATCGCCGGATCTGTCCGGTGACCGGAGAATCGTAGATCAGCGCCGTCTGATCGCCGCGGCCTTCAGCCACATGTCGATCGAGGGCCAGCCAGGCGGTGTTGAGACGGCCGCCATGAAACCAGCGCCAGACCCCGTTCTCATCCTGATCAAGAATGGTCTTCGGAAAGCTGAACCAGGGAAGCGCTTCCGCCTTTTCCCGCCAGAAACCCTCCGGATCCGTCAACGAGCGTCTATATTCCGCTTCGTAACTCATGCATGCACCTCACGTAACGCCGGTGAATTCAGAACAACCATTGTCCGGGACAGACCGGGCCCCTCTTGATCGGGAGGCTACGGGATGACGCCCTGCTGCTTCAGCCCGGCTATTTCCTCGGCCGTAAAGCCAGCGCTCTCCAGTACCGATTCGGAATCTGCGCCGGGCGCAGGCTGGCTGTGAGAAATTTGCGGTTCCGTGCGGGAAAACCGCGGTGACGGTGCGGGCTGGACGATGCCATCCACCTCAACGAAAGTACCTCTCGCTATGTTGTGGGGGTGATCCGGCGCCTCGAAGATCGACAGCACGGGGGCAAAGCAGACGTCTGTACCTTCCATGATGCTGCACCATTCGTCTCGACTTCTGGTCTTGAAAACCTCGGCGAGTTCCGCCTTCAAGGCCGGCCACTGACCTGCGTCCATCTGAGCGGCGAATCGACGCTTGTCTAATCCCGCTTTCTCCAGCAGCAGAGCGTAGAACTGAGGCTCGATGGAGCCGATGCAGATGTATTTGCCATCACCCGTCTGGTAGGTGTCGTAAAAGTGCGCTCCACCGTCCAGCAGGTTGGTCCCTCGCTTGTCGGTAAAAGCGCCGGCAGCGCTCATGGTAAAGAACATGGCCATGAGCGAGGCAGCGCCATCAACCATCGCCGCATCTACGACCTGACCTTTGCCGGATTTCTGAGCCTCCAGCATGGCGCACACTAAACCAAAGGCCAGCAGCATGCCGCCACCACCGAAATCGCCGACCAGATTCAGCGGTGGAACAGGCTTCTCGTCCGGCCGGCCGATTGCGTGCAACGCGCCTGCCAGGCCGATATAGTTAATGTCGTGGCCAGCCGCCTCAGCCATCGGGCCCTCCTGTCCCCAGCCCGTCATCCGACCGTAAACGAGCTTAGGATTACGCGCCATGCAGTCGTCCGGACCGAGGCCCAACCGCTCAGTAACCCCGGGTCTGAAGCCTTCAAAGATCGCATCTGCGGTCTCCGCCAAGCGCAAGACCGTCTCCACGCCCTCTGGCTTCTTCAGGTCGACCGCGATCGACCGACGATTACGGGCAAGGACATCTGGCGTCCCCCCGGCGACGGAGCCAGGTCTGTCGATCCGAATGACCTCCGCCCCCATATCCGACAGCATCATCCCGCAGAACGGCCCGGGTCCAATGCCAGCCAGCTCAACGATGCGAAAACCTGTGAGAGGTCCCATGCCGTTTGCCCCCTGAAATTAGCTGAAAGAAGCGAATTGAAGATCCGCTCGTCGAATCAGTTTACGGGCTTTTGCGGATGAAGGAAATTCACCGGAATCTCCAGATCGACCAACAGGCCACCCAGCGGACAAGTGCAGCTGCGTAATCCGATGCGCAATAATGTGCGCGATGGCAGCGAGAGAAATCGTGCGCAAGATCGTCCACTGTGACTGCGACAGCTTCTACGCCTCGGTGGAAACCCGCGACGACCCATCGCTGCGTGACAAACCGCTGGCGGTTGGCGGAGACCCGGACAAACGCGGCGTGGTCGCGACCTGCAGCTACGCGGCCCGGCGTTATGGCATTCATTCCGCGATGCCCATGAGCCAAGCGCTGCGCCTGTGTCCGGAACTGACGATCATTCGTCCGGACATGGCCAAATACCGCTCGGTATCCAGGAAGGTTCAGGCGATCTTTCGCGACTACACTGCGATCGTGGAACCCCTGTCCCTCGACGAAGCTTTCCTGGACGTCAGTGACACGTCCATCTGCCGCGGCAGCGCAACATTGATGGCAGAGGAGATCCGCCGGCGGGTTCGCCGTGAGTTGGGCATAACCATTTCCGCGGGCATCGCGCCGAACAAGTTTCTCGCCAAAATAGCCTCCGACTGGAACAAGCCGGACGGCCAGCTCACCATAACGCCCAGCGAGATCGAAGAGTTCGTAGCTCGGCTGCCGGTAGACAAGCTGTTCGGAGTAGGTTCGGTTACGGCAAAGCGCATGCGTCAGCTGGGGCTCGCAACCTGCAGCGATTTACGCTGCCAGACCCTGTCCCAGCTTACCCAATGGTTCGGCAAATTCGGCGCGACGCTGCATCAGCTGTGTCGGGGCATCGACGATCGCCCGGTGCAAACCTCACGACTGCGCAAATCCATAAGCGTCGAGCGGACCTACGCCCGGGATCTGCCAACCCTCGAATCCTGCCAGGAGGCAATGCCTGGGCTGCTGGAATCGCTGGAACAGCGCATTCACGATGCCGGCGCCGAGCGCCGCATTGTGCAGTGCGCCATCAAAGTCCGCTTCAGTGGCTTCGAGACCACCACTGCGGGCATGTTCGCGGGGGAACCGGCACCGGCGGTCTTCGCAGAACTGCTGCAATCCGCCTGGCAAAGAGGCAAACGGCCAGTGAGGCTACTGGGCTTGGGCGTGCGTCTCGCTCACCCGGCCGTTGACCGCCAGTTGGGACTGTTCGATGGCGTATCCGAAGCAAACTGAATACGGGCAAATCGCGCATAAAGTTCGCTGGAACCGAGCAGGCTGTTGTGATCGCCGCTGGCGATGAGGGCGCCGTTCTCAAGCACCAGAATTCGGTCGGCCTGGCGGACGGTCGAGAGCCTGTGTGCAATTACCAGGATAGAGCACCTGCCTTTGAGCGTCTCGATGCTGTTGCGGATGCGTTCTTCGCTTTCCGCATCCAGCGCGCTGGTGGCTTCATCCAGCAGCAGTATTTGTGGCCGCGGCACCAATGCTCGGGCGATTGCGAGACGCTGCTTCTGCCCACCGGACAGCCCCGAACCGCCTTCTCCGACCAGAGTTTCCAAACCGTCCGGAAGTAGATTTACAAACTCATCGGCATGCGCCAGTTGCAGCGCGTCGGCCAGATCTTCCTCGCTTGCCTGGGGATACCCGTAGTTAAGATTTTGTCGAAGGGTGCCTGCAAAAAGAACCGCTTCCTGAGGAACGTAACCAACGCGCCGGCGCGTCTCGGCAAGCGACAGCGCGCGAATATCCACGCCGTCCAGCAACACCGCCCCGCCCAGAGGATCGTAGAACCGCAACAGCAGATCAAAAAGCGTGCTTTTCCCCGCCCCGGACGGGCCCACAAGTGCGACCATCTCCCCGGGAAGAACCTGGAAGCTGACCCCCTTCAGCACCGCCGCGCTGACGCGGCTGGGGTAAGCAAAGCTCAAATCATTGACGATAAGCCGGCCAGGCGCGTCGTCCGGAAGCTGCACGGGCTGATCCGGCTCCGACAGAGCTGAGGGCGACTGCAGCAACTCCATCAATCGTTCCGCGGCCCCGGCCGCCCGCTGCAGATCGCTGTAAACCTCGCTGATGGCGCCGACGGACCCGGCCACGATGAAAGCGTAAAAAATAAATGCCGCCAACTCGCCCTGAGAAATGTTTCCGGTGAGCACGTCCTGACCACCCACCCAGAGCATGGTGGCGATGGCCACCAGGACCAGCAGCATCACCAGAGCAATGAGGATGGCCCGCTGTCGCACCCGGCGTACCGCAACCGAGAACGCGTTTTCCACCCTATGGCCGAATGCCCGCTCATCCAGGGGTTCGTGATTGAACGACTGCACGACCTTTATATGCCGCAGCGACTCGCCCGCATAGCTGCCTACTTCGGCCAGGGAATCCTGGCTGGATCTGGAGAGCCTTCTGACCCGGCGCCCAAACAGCACAACCGGGGCGACGACAAAAGGCACGCTGGCAATGACGATCAAGGAGAGCTTGGCGTTGGTAATAAACAGCAGGACCAGACCGCCGAGAAACATCAACGCGTTGCGCAGGGCTATGGAAACGGAGGACCCGATCACTGTTTGCAGCACAGTGGTATCCGTGGTGATCCGGGACTGAATTTCCGTCGGCTGGTTCGCATCGAAAAAGCCTGGATGAAGTCGAATGATGTGGCTGAACACAGCCAGCCGGATGTCCGCGCTCACCCGCTCGCCAACCCAGGACACGAAGTAAAAGCGCATGAAGGTCCCGAAGGTCAGCAGAATCATGAGCGCCGCGAACAGACCCAGGGTCTGAACGAGTACCTCGCTGGAACCTTCGTTGAGCCCCTGGTCGATAACCAGCCGCATACCCTGGCCAATGGAGAGCGTTACCGCAGCGGTTATCACCAGGGCGATGCTGGCGTACACCACCTGGCGCAGGTACGGGCGCAGGAAAGCCAACGCGGGTCTGAGGTTGCTGAGATCTTTGGATTTCTTTCGATTGAGACCTTCGTCCATCGGCGCATTATCACACGCCGCGGCCCAGGAATCCTGCCCGGCGTTTGCATTCAGAGCGCGTTCTTGCTCAACTCTGACGCCACAGAAACAAGCACTGCGTGCCCTAGGGAAACTCTGATGAGCGATCCTCTGGACTGCCTGGAAATCACCTCCGAAGCGGATTCGCCCTCCGGCACGGCGGTCGCCGGCAGCGTCATCTGGCTGCACGGTTTGGGGGCCGACGCCACAGACTTCGAACCCATCGTACCCCTGCTCAAGCTCGAAGCACCGCTGCGCTTCGTATTTCCGAACGCGCCCGTCAGGCCCGTCACCATCAACGGCGGTATGGAAATGCGAGCGTGGTACGACATCGACCCGGGCGCCCCCCTGTCAGGTGACGAAGACATACGTGCGTCGGCGTTCCAGATCGAGCAGCTGCTGGTCCGGGAGCAGGAGCGCGGCATACCGTCTGAGCGCGTCACGCTGGCGGGCTTCTCCCAGGGCGGCGTGGTCGCCCTGCATCTCGGGCTCCGCCACACGCAGCGGCTCGCCGGCATAATGGCGCTTTCCACCTATGTGCACGATCCCGAACATCTCACCGACGAAGTGAGCTTCGCCAGCGTCGACGTACCCATTTTCATGGCCCACGGCCTGAGCGATCCCATGATTCCCATCGCCCGCGCGGTGACGTCTCGCGAAGCGCTGCTGCACCTGAACTACCAGGTAGAATGGCACGAGTACGGCATGGGCCATCAAGTCTGCCCGGAAGAGATAAACGACATCGCTGCGTGGCTCAACCGCGTATACCGCTGAAAGCGCCCCGCGCTCCTGAATTGAGCGCTGAAAGGAGGACTCGATGACCATGAGCTTTTTTGAACTCTACGGTATCGCGCTGCTGACCGTATTGGCGATGGTCTCCGTACTGTGGGTCATCAGCGTGATCGTCAAAGACGCCAGCATCATCGATATGTTTTGGGGGCCGTTGTTCGTCGCCATAGTCTGGGTGCTGCTTCCCTTGGGCGAGCCGCTTACCGCAAAGACCTATCTGGTCAGCCTGCTGGTCACGGTCTGGGGTCTGCGGCTGGCCTTCCATCTCGTATCCAGGAACCTTGGTCACGGCGAAGACAAACGTTACCAGCTCTGGCGATCTCACGGGGGGCCGAATTGGTGGCTGCTGACCTACCCCCGAATTTATCTGTTTCAGGGGGCCATCGCGCTGGTGGTTGCCTCCCCGATAATCGCCGCATACGTGAGGCCGGACGCCTTTACCGCTTTGAACGCGCTCGGGGTGCTGATCTGGGTGATCGGCTTCACCTACGAGTTGCTGGCCGACGTGCAGCTCGTTCAATTCAAGGCGAATCCTGACAATCAGGGCAAAGTACTCGACTCCGGCCTGTGGAAGCTGTCCCGCCATCCCAACTACTTCGGCGACGCTCTACAGTGGTGGGGCTTAGCGATCCTGGTGCTGACGATTCCCACCTGGTGGGCCTTGATCGGACCGGCAGCGATGACTGCCGTATTCCTGGGCATCAGCAACGACGTGCTTGAGAAAGGCATGAACAAACGTCACCCTGAATATGAGAAGTACATCACGAACACCCCGAAATTCTTCCCCATCCGTTTCGGTGGCTCTCGCCAGACTTCCTAAACTATGCAAAGGCGCAAAAGGATCCGCGGACATGTCAGAAGTTGCTGAAAACCCTGACCTCTCATGGGATCTTGATGACTTTACCAATCAGGATCGTACTCGAGATTTCGTCATGCAGTTCGAAGCGACGATGTGTGTGTACTCGCCGTCCGTCGAGCAGCTTT
>JAHEEG010000180.1 GCA_024640825.1 Gammaproteobacteria bacterium | reverse complement strand
GGTCGTCCAGCTTCCGGCGATTGCCCGCCAGGCGGCCATCGAAGAACGCTACGCCCTGGAGCTGGAAGCGCTCGCGCCGTTGGCTGACATCGTGGAAATCGAGGCTGGAACCCCGGAAGCCTTCGGTGACGCGGCAGCTGAAGCCGACGCCATCATCACCAGCTGGGGTGTGCACATCAACGACGATGTCATCGGGCGGCTGAAACGCTGCGTCGTCATCGGCGTCGGGAGCGTCGGCGTGGACATGGTGGACATAGAAGCGGCTACCCGGGCGGGCATCGTCGTCACCAACGTACCCGACGTGTTCATCGAGGAAGTGGCGGACCACGCCATGATGCTGCTGCTGGCGGCCGTGCGGCGCACCAAGCAGATGGATCAGATGTCCGCTACCGGCGATTGGCACCGGGGACGCCCGTTGCTGAACAAGATCCCGAGGCTCATGGGTCGTACCCTGGGCCTTCTGGCCTTCGGCAACGTATCCCGCCGCGTGGCCCGCCGGGCCCAGGGTTTCGGACTCCATGTTATCGCCCACGACCCCTATGTCAGCGAGCTCGCCATCAGCGAAGTCGACGTAGAACCTGTAGGTTTCTCAGAGTTGCTGGAGAGATCCGACTACCTGTCGGTCCACGCACCCCTTAATGCAGAGACCCGCCATCAGCTGGACGCCAAGGCGTTCGCCCGCATGCGTCCCGGAGCCGTGGTGGTCAATACTGCCCGGGGTCCCATCATTCGCGAGGCAGATCTCATCGACGCGCTGCTTTCGGGGCAGATAGGTGCGGCGGGGTTGGACGTTCTGGAGCGGGAGCCCCCGGCGCCGGACAACCCGCTGCTCACAATGGCCAACGTGACTATTACCCCTCATGTTGCCTCCGCAACCACACGCATGCGGCCGGAGACCCGACGTCGAGTAGGAAGGGAAGTAGCCCTGGTGCTGCGCAATCGCTGGCCCATGAGCTGCGTGAATCCCACGGTATTGCCACGGGTTCCGCTGGAGCGCTGGCAGCCCTACCCCATGAACCGCGGTCCAAACCGTTGAAGATGCCCGTGAAGCCGAATTTCTATCTGCCAATTCAGTCATCAATTAAGGAACACGACCCGATGAGTAAAACAACTTCCCCTCTCGCCGTTTTGCTGGCCACCTTGCTGGCTCTGACCGCGCTAGCCGCCACCGCGGATGTAAAAACGAAGCTGGAAGCGGCCATGGCCAGCGATACCCGCAACGAAGCCGAGCGGGCTCGCGATGCCAACCGCATGCCCGTCGAAACGCTGGAGTTTTTCGGTTTGCAGGAAAACATGCGCGTCCTGGAGCTTCTACCCGGGGCTGGCTGGTATACCAAGCTGTTGGCTCCGGTGCTGGCCGATGATGGCAAGCTTTTTGTTGCCATAGGCACGCAACGGGTAGAGGCCATGATCGGCGAAGGCAAATTTCCAAATGTCGAAGTGGTCGCAATTGAGGGCGAGTTCGCCCCGGATGAAGGGTCCCGTCGTTATCGGCTGGAAGGGCTGACGTTGCCGGCAAAAAATATTGATCTGGCGCTGACGTTCCGTAATCTGCATAACTTCACCGAAGAGAGCCGGCGCGGGATGAACGAGGCGGTTTTCAAGGCTCTGAAAAAGGGCGGACTTTACGGGGTCGTGGATCACACGCGCCGACATATGCAGGAAGACAACTATGAAAACTGGCGACGCGTGGATCCGGTGCAGATGATCAAGGAAATCGAGGCCGCTGGCTTCGAGTTTGCAGATTACTCAACGCTGCATTACCGCGCTGACGACGAGCTGCGTTTCGAGGTAGGCAGAAAATCCGTTACCGGCAATACGGACCGCTTTACCCTTCTGTTTCGCAAACCCTGACGAAACGAGCCGGCCCCGCGGTCCGTTGCGAGACGCCGCGGGTCGATCCCTGGAATAATGCCGGCCCATGAGAATTATCCGCCGGCAGCTGAACAGACCGAGCCCCGGCCAGCCTGACCTGCCCGAGGTCGTCCAGCGCAGCTTCCGCTATGAGCAGCTCACTGAGCTGACCCTGCCGGTCGCCTTCACGCTGCTGGAAGGCGGCATCGTTGGGGTTATAGCGGCCAAGATCTACGAAGTACCACCCTGGGTATTGGCCGTGATAACTGCGGCACCCATGTTCGGCAACCTGTCCAGCTTCTTCTGGAACCAGCTGGCCAGCGCCCGCACCAAGGTGCGGTTTACCAACGTGGTGCAGGCGCTGACCGTGCTCTGCGTCATGGCAATAGCGCTCGCCCCTACCAATCACTGGGGGGCGATGCTGCTGGTAGCCAGCATGATCCTGTCTCGGGTGCTGATCGCCGGCATCATCACCGTACGCAGCGTAATCTGGAGCCTCAACTACATGCGGGCGGTTCGTGCCCGCACGACGGGCCGACTGCAGATCATCACCAGCCTGGTCACCGTGGTCATCAGCAGCCTTTTGGGACCGCTGCTGGACGCGGATCCCGGCAGCTTTCGCTGGGTGTATCTGGCTGGCGCCGCGGTCGGAGCCCTGGGCATCTTCTTTTTCAGCCGGGTTCAGGTGGTGGGCGAAAAACGCCAGCGTGTTCTGGAACGACGCAACCAGGGACGCCAGGCAGCCGGAAATGTGGGTTTCTTTCAGATACTTCGGCAGGACCGTCGTTACGCCAGATACCAGACTGCTCAGTTTCTCGCTGGTTTCGGCAACATGCTCATCGAGGCGCCCCTTGTTTATCTTGTTACCCGGAGCCTGGGCGCCAGCTACACGGTCTCCATCGCTATCACCATGGTGATTCCCTTTGCATTAAGCCTTGTGACTCTGCCTGTGTGGGCCCGCTACCTGGATCGTGTCCACGTGGCGGAGTTCCGGGCCCGGCAGAGCGTCCTCTGGGTGGCATCCCAGGTGCTGCTGTGGATGGGTGCCCTCTGGGGGTCTCTGATCTGGATCGGCATAAGTCGCCTAGTGATGGGCATCGCGCGCGGGGGTGGCTCGCTGGCCTGGCAATTGGGCCACAACGACTTTGCCCGCCAGGATCAGCTGTCCGCTTACATGGGGGTGCACGTCACTCTCACCGGAGTCCGTGGCGCAACCGCCCCCTTTGTCGGCATGCTGCTGTATCTGGGCTGGGCGGACGTGCGCTGGCTGCCGGATTTTCAGGGCATGCACGGCGCCTTGTTTCTGGTAGCGGCTGGTCTTTCTACGCTGTCATGGCACGGTTTCCGCCGCCTGCACCAGGACATGCAATCGGCCGTCTCCCGCTAGGCAACTATTTTCCGAACTTGCGGCGCAGCGTTTACCCGCTTCGGTAAGATACAGGCTTGGTTTTTTTGTGTGTTCAGAATGGGACCACCTGACCATCTGACAGATGCGGCAATCTGAAAGCTTTCTTGCTTAGTCAATCCTTTTCTATCCATGACCGATACGGACGATACCGGCGGTCTGCCAGACACCTACCGGTCGCTGCAATGCAGATGTTCGTCGAGTAGAATGCGCCTCCCACCCTGCACGCCGCAGAGTGGCTGCGCCCAGGTGTTGGAACTGGTAGACAAGCTGGATTTAGGTTCCAGTGTCCTTAGGACGTGCGAGTTCGAGTCTCGCCCTGGGCACCAAATTAAGTCTTCATCAGGCTGCGATTACGCCTTCAAGAAGGCAGGACTAACTGTTTGTCGGTTATCTGAAGAGCGGCTCGGTGTCTTTCTCGTGAGGATGCTCGGCCGCGCACGACCCCAGAGAAAAAGCCCCATAAAAACAAAAAGTTACGCAAGTATGTGAAGCGTCGGGCGGGTCGTCCGCAACGGTCGATTCGACCGTATCTCTATGGCTGCAGGTGCAGGTCAGCCAATTTGATCATCATAGAAGGTCCCCCGGTGCCTGACGATAGTTCTGTGAAACTTTTGTTGACCATTAACCGGCGCTTCTTTTTGCCCAAATCACGAAAAGATTCGCCGATCCTCAACGCAGGTCTACATGCTTACGATTTCTACGCCTATAGTTTTCATGGCGCTTCTTATTATTTTTTCTCTCGGCTTATTATTTCTTTTCTTTGACTCGGGTCTGATTTCAACGCTTCTTGATGCCTGATACAAAAAGACTCGTCTATCTTCTACCCCTGAAAATTGTGCTGCATCCATCGCACGCTGTCTTGAGCGTAAATGTAAACAGCCCAACTCGAACAGTCCGCCGACGTCACTCGGGCGTCCCTTGCTGGAGAAAAACCTGCTATTACGCAGGACTACCCTTCAATTATTATCAGGTATATTTACCTACCGCATCAAGCTAAAGTCACTCAACTTGACAGGGTGACGGGTTCTAGTCAGCCGAATACCAAAGCGGTGGTTCGGCGAGCAGCGCTTTGAGTTCCGCCTCTCGGCCCTCCTCCGCTTTTAAAAAAATGAGCGCGCAGGGTTCCCTAGCGGCGGTCACCCACCGATCCCATAGCCCCGTTACAAATATCGATAGCCCGACAGTAGCCACGGCGGCTCCGCCCGATGTCAAACTGCGATTACGATCCAGTACCAGCCTGGGATTGGCCAAGTTGCCACCAAGCTTGACGTAGGGCGTTATGATTTCGCTGGGGTTGATGCCGATGCCCCGACGGGCTCGAGTATCGAAAACCACGCTCAGCGACTCGTCGTTCAGGTCGATGGTGCCACCCGCCGCGATATCCACTTGGGCTGTTCGCATGACCATGCCCGGTGCCACCTGGATCAGGCCATTTTTGACCACAACCGCGCCCGCGGAGCAGATGACTTCGGTATAGGGTTCTACGGTGGCGAAGGGGTTGAGGCGCTGAATCACCGTATCGAACACGTCACCCAGCATTAGATCCAGCGCCTGATTGTTGAATCGGCCACCACTCCCCTTGTACAGCAGAGCGCCGTTCAGGCTCGCAGCTATATCCCGCAGGCTATTGCCCGTGCCCATGAGGTGCAAGCGGTAGCGGCGTCCTGTGTCTGAGTCAGGTTCTCCCACTACCAGCCACAGCAGGGGAATCCGGCGTGTGTCTAAGTAGAGGTCGAATTTCCTACCTCGGTCGGCTTTGCTGATGCTCAGTTGCAGATTGCCGGATCCGAATGGCCCATCCCAGGCAAACTGTCTAGTCGCCAGCGCACCATCTTGGATGCGGATGTCCAGCAGCCCTTTGCTCGGTCCGGACGGTCGTAGGTATATCTTGTCTGCAACATAGCGGATTGACCCGTTGATCTCGTCCATCCAGTCGAGGTCGAGGGGAAAATCCGGGATAACGCGGTCGGAACGCTCCTGCTCCGTGAAAGGCCGGGTCAGCTCGTTCGGGCTAAAACCGGGTTCCCCAACGACGGCAGGTTGATTCCTGAATTGGGGTGCTGCGTCGGGCATCAGAAACGAGAGATCCAAAGTCTCCGAACGAAAGTCGACAGAGAAATCCCGGGGCTCGTTCAGTCGACCCCGGACTGATCCTGAGAAATCGGTCTTTCCGGCCTGCACATGGATGGGATTGAGCTCGACTTCATCGCGGGTAACCATCGCGTCCAGTTGCGCGGACAGCTGTAGCGATCCCACACGCACGTCTAGCTGTCGAACACGCACGTGTCCCGGGTCATATTGCAGATCAACATTGGTTTCGAAGGGCTTGTGGGGTAACTCAACTGATGCCCAAGGACTCAATGTCGCGCCGAGGTCGTCGCCACGAATGGCCATCGTCAGTGCCGAACCCTGGAACCCCGGATTGTTGGATACCAACATGTTCAGCCCGATGGTGGCTCCGGCAAGCTTTCCCTCAGCGCGTTCCAACCGCAGGCCCTGGGGTACCGAGGTCAAATGCCCGGCAACGTTCAGTGGCGCCGGTGGCAGGTTGGCCAATGCTGCGCCGGGAAAAAACTCCAGCAGATCCTGACCTGCAAGGTTCAGATCCAGCGCAAGCCCCTGCAGGTTCATCGGGTCTCCCAGCGTGCCACTGAATCGCGCGCGGGCTCGCCCGATGACCGCGTCGCCGTTCTCGAGCAGAAGGTTGTCCGGGGCGCCATGAACGGCGCCTCGAACCCGCAGTGATAATCCGGGCCGTATTGCCGTTTCCAAACCGTAGACCGACAGCGCTCGCGAAAGGTCCGGTACGGCCAAAGTCAGTTCGCCCTCTACCTGTTCCGGTTTCCGCAAAGAATCTGCCCATCCCTGCAGATGCAGGTCCAGCATCTCAGACGCCAATCGCCCCTGATTGAGCTGCCAGCCTCTGCGCTTTCGCGCCAGCTCGCCCGAAATCTGGAACTGCTCCGAGGGCAGCCCGCTGAGCCCCAGCCATCCACCGAGCGCCGAAAGATCATCCCCCGCCAGGCTTAAGGCCAACTGGGTACCGCGGAAACTGGGCGCCTCTCCCAGGCTACCAGCCACGGTAAGCGTGCCCTTGGCACCCAGCAACTTGAGATCTATCAACTCCACACCATCATCCCGGGCGCTGAGCTTCACAGCCAGCTCGTAAACCTGATTCGGCGGAGACTTTAGACCGAACAAGGGTGCCAGCAGCTCGAAATCCAGTGCCTGCCCGCTAACCTGTGCCTGCCAGCCGTCCATGTCGGGGAACTGGGGTAAAAAACCTTCGAACTCGAGCCGGCCAGAACCAGCCCTGATCCGGCCCTGACGAACACCCACGAGCGAGCCCTGACGATAAAGCTCGCCAGACACCGCATAGGGGGCCGCTGGCAGACCGTGCACGCCGAACAGCACGCCCAGATCGGTCATGGAGGGAGCAACCAACGACAGCCGG
>JAHEEG010000043.1 GCA_024640825.1 Gammaproteobacteria bacterium | reverse complement strand
CTCGTGTTCGCGGACAGGAAATATAAAACGCCTTTTTGACAATCGGCCAGCGACAGGGGAGTCGCAATCTTTGCCAAAGAATGTCCTCGCCTGGTGCTGAATCACGCCGTTCCCCACCTCGCCAGCCTGCTGGCGCAACCAGGGACTGCTCGAACTGCCCGCCTCTGACCGCAGGCCCGCACCCGACCCTGGGCTTCGTGCCCCTCGAAGCAGCTTAAGTCTTTCCGTCTGAAGGGTCGGTAGCGCTTAAGCGGCCGTGCCGTGCAGCTCATCCCATGCTTTGAAAACTGCTTCTGTCTTGCTCTACCTCCTGCAGTCGCGCATTTGCTCCAGAATCTGAGCGATCAGCCGGTCTCATAAAGACGTTTAAGCCCCTGATGCCTGAAAGACCTGATTACGTGAAAGGTGTGGTGTGCTGCGCAACAACTATCGCAGCAAATCGATGATGCCGGCGCCATGGGATTAGCAGGAGCGCGACCCACGTGAGAACCAGAATCCAGCAAGGTCGAAAACGCGCGGACATTTCGTCGCCGGCACTCCTTCGGAGCGAACGGACAATTATCGATGGCACCAATCGACTGGTGCAGGCTATGGTGTGGTGTGTCTTTGACCGCAATTTATAGTTATGCGCGTATCTTTTAACCGACACAAGAGTAACGTCCCAAGATTAAGACAGAGCATCTTCCTGTTAGCGGTGGTCGCTGTCGCGTCCTGCGGTCAAGAAAAGAGCGAGCCGCCAGTTGCCGACGCTGCTATTTCCGCCAGTGTTGTCTATCGTGGGGATTATTGCCCCGAGACTCAGCCGGCAATTCGGCTGTTCGGTCGCGCAGAGGCTTGGAATGACTGGTACGTAACGGCAGAATCGAATGCAGGCACCACGGGCAACGTCGATTTTGCTTCCCATAGCGTGATCGTTATCGCCATGGGAGAACAACCGAGTGCCGGGTATTCTGTGGATCTGTCGCAAGCCGACGATTCCGTGGTGATACGGGGCGGTAGTCTGAATATCAAAAGCATCTGGCGGCAGCCTGGCGACGACGACGTCGTGGCGCAGGTCATAACGAGCCCTTGTGTCGCCATCAGCATCCCCAAATCGGAATTCGATGTCATCAGAATTATTGATGAGTCCGGCGAAATTGTGCTGGAGGATAACTCAGATCAATAAGACGCGATTGGTTCGGCAGGACCGATTCCTGGCGTTGATTAACTTAGTTGTATGGGACGCACGGTGATTGGTTGTGAGGTGGCCTATGCAGAACAAGGTACTTAGCCTGGCGATACTGGCACTGGGCATTTGGTGCGCCGTTGATGCCGACGCGATGGCAGACGACGCGCGGGGCTTTCTGGATGCTCCCATTCTGCCTGGCTCGAACTTGCCCTGCCCTTCCGAGGCGGACTTTTCCCGTTCAAGACCGGATCCAGCGGGGACTCCGACAGTCGTTGGTCTGAACATGATGGTTCAGGATATCTCACGATTCAGCGATGTCGACCAGACGATGACGCTGGATCTCTACGTCATGATGCGGTGGCACGATCCGCGCCTGGCAGATGCCAGTCGCGGTCAAGGGTCTGCCAACTGCCCTGTGCCCGGCGAGGGCCTGTGGATGCCGTTGATCGAGCCGGAGAATCTCCGGTCCCAACGGCTATTTTATCCGCCTCGCTTTCTGGTTGACGCCAACGGCACCGCAACGTATGTACGGCGTTTGCTGGTCGAAGTGGCCAATACACTTGATCTTCGTAAGTTCCCGTTCGATCATCACGAATTCCGAATAACGCTGTGGCCCGCCATATCCGGTGCTGAGGAGATCGAGTTCTATCCTTTGCGGGAGCGTCTTGCGCTGAACAGCGAAATCTCGACGCAGGGCTGGCAGGTCGAGGTTCCGATAGCAAGCGTTCGGGAGTCCGAGAGAAACGGCAGAATCGGAACCTACTACCGCTACGATGTCGATATCGGGATGACGCGCGACTGGCGTAATTATGCGTGGAAGCTCGGATTGCCGCTGATCTTGATCGTGCTCATGGCTTACACGGTCTATTTCATTCCGACCGCCAGCGTTGGCCAGCAGGTTGCCGTCGGTATGACGTCGATGCTGACGTTGATCGCATTCATGCTGGCCCTGAACGGCAGTCTGCCGAGGATTCCCTACCTTACCAGGGCGGACACGTTATTTGTGGGCTGTGCTCTGCTGGTGTTCCTGGGCCTCCTGAAGGCGATCATGACGACGGTCTGGGTAGAGAAAGAGGCCAACATGACGATCGCGCGGGTGGATCGAATCGGTCGTTGGTTGTATCCGCTTGCTTTGTTAGTGATTATTCTCGCCGCTTTACGATAAGCGGATCTTGTGCTTCGCGATTCGAGACGCTGGTGTTGTCTCGGCGGAGAGCAGGACACTTGATTTGTTGGCGCGCCCGGCGCGATTCGAACGCGCGACCCCTGGCTTCGGAGGCCAGTACTCTATCCAGCTGAGCTACGGGCGCATGAGAACCGCGATTGTACCGTTTCGTCGCTAAGCCTGAATACCTTTCTGAAATGCGGGCCGCGCCTCTATGCGCTCGACGTAGGCGTTGAGGTTGGCCCGGTCTCTCAGCCCGCGCTTTCGCCGACCGGCTGATTGGCCAGTTCCTGGTCCAGGCGCTGGGACACGGCTTTCGGCGAGCTGCCGCCGCGGCCGATGAGCCGGTAGGCTACGGGCACGATGAACAGAGTGAAGAAAGTGGCGATGGTCACGCCGCTGAACACCACGATGCCGATGACCTGGCGGGTTTCAGACCCCGGTCCCGAGGCGAGCATCAGCGGCACCGTGCCCGCGGCAGTGGTGATGGTGGTCATGATGATGGGGCGCAGACGCGTCTCGCAGGCGCTGATCAAGGCATCGGTCAGCTCACGCCCTTCGTCCCGCAGCTGGTTGGCGAACTCTACGATCAGGATGCCGTTCTTGGCGGCCAGGCCTACCAGCATGATCAGGCCGATCTGGCTATAGACGTTGATGCTGCTGTCGGTGAGGTAGAGGCCCAGCAGCCCGCCGGCGATAGCCAGCGGCACCGTGAGCATGATGGTCAGCGGGTGGCGAAAGCTTTCGAACTGCGCCGCCAGCGCCAGGAATACCACGGCGATGCCCAGCAGCATGACGAATACCATGGAGCTGCTGGACTCGCGCAGATCCCGTGACTGGCCCTTGTAGTCCACCACCACGCCGTCCGGGAGCTTGTCGTGCACGAGGTCTTCCAGATGGCTCACGGCGTCGCCAAGGGAAAACCCTTCAGCCAGGTTGGCCTCCAGAGTGATGGCCCGCACGCGGTTGTATCGGTTCAGCGCGTTGGAATCGGCGAATTCCTCCAGCGATACCAGGTTTGCCAGAGGGATAAGCTCGCCGCTGCTGGTGGAGCGGACGTAGATGTTCTCCATGCTGGTCGGCGTACGCTGGGTCTGGCGCTCGCCTTCGAGGATGACCTCGTACTCTTCACCGCCCTCGATGTAGGTGGTCACCCGGCGTGAGCCCAGCAGCGTCTCCAGGGTTCTTCCCACCTCCACGATGGGCACGCCCAGATCCGCCGAGCGGTTGTAGTCGATGCGCACGCCGATCTGCGGCTGCGTTTCCTTATAGTCCCAGTCGAGTCCCAGGTATCCAGGATTGTTGTCGTTGATCTCGTTCACCAGGATGTCCCGCCAGCGCGCGAGGTCTTCGTAGCTGCCACCGCCGATGACGAACTGCAGTGGCTTGTCGGCGCTGGAACCGAAACCCTGACGCATGACGGGAAATGCGAACACTCCGGGCAGGTCCGAGAGGTTGGCCCGGACCTCTCGCAGAATTACGTCTCCGGGCCGGCGCTCATTGAAGGGCGTCAGCACAATGATCACCACGCCGGTGTT
The DNA here is from genome assembly GCA_024640825.1 of Gammaproteobacteria bacterium. Taxonomy (GTDB): domain Bacteria; phylum Pseudomonadota; class Gammaproteobacteria; order Pseudomonadales; family Azotimanducaceae; genus UBA7803. The sequence goes on along the minus strand of JAHEEG010000043.1, from coordinate 20,737 downwards.
GTACATGGCCACGCCGCCGAAACCGCCGGGCAGGCGAACCAGGAGACGCTGGATCTCGCCGGCCTCCACGTAGGGCATCAGCCGCCGTTCGATCTCTTCCATATAAGGCGTCATGTACTCGAAGGTGGCGCCCTCGGGGCCGCGCACGAAGGTAAAGAAACTGCCGCGGTCTTCGTCCGGCGAATACTCCTGGGGCAGTTCGCGCATCAGCACCGCGGACAGTGCCAGCATCGCGAAGAAGGCCACGATGGCGATGGATGGATGGCGCAGCATGAACTCGACGCAGCGGCGATAGATACCTCGAACTACCACGAAGTTGTGATCGATAGTTCGGGTCAACCGATTTTCGCCGGTGCTCGGCCGCAGCACTTTGGAAGCCAGGGCCGGCGCCAGGGTCAGGGCAACGATGCTGGAAAAGATAACCGCCGCGGCCATGGTCAGCGCGAATTCTGAAAACAGCCGGCCAATATCCCCTTCCAGAAAGGCGATGGGCACGAACACGGCCACCAGCACGGCGGTGGTGGCGACGATGGCAAAACCTACCTGGCGGGCGCCACGATAGGCAGCCACCAGCGGCGATTCGCCGTACTCGTCGATGCGCCGGTGGATGTTTTCCAGCATGACGATGGCGTCGTCCACCACGAGGCCTATGGCCAGCACCAGCGCCAGCAGCGTCAGCAGGTTCACCGAAAAATCCAGCGCGTACAGGGCGATGAAGGTGGCGATTATGCAGACGGGAACGGTTACCGCGGGAACCAGCATTGCCCGCACGCTGCCCAGGAACAGATAGATGGAAAGCACCACCAGACCGACGGCGATCAGCAGCGTCTTGTACACCTCGTTGACCGCGCCTTCCACGAATACGGAGGAGTCGTAGCTCTGTTTGAACTCCATGCCTTCCGGCAGGGTAGGGCTGATCAGCGCCATTTCCCGTTTGGCGGCCCTGGCCACGTCGAGCAGGTTGGCCGTCGACTGGCGCACAACGCCCATGCCTACCTGTGGAATGCCGTTGCCACGGAAGAAGTTGCGATCTTCCTCAGCACCGCGCTCTACTCTGGCCACGTCTCCGAGACGCACCAGGTAGCCGTCGGTGCCGGTAGCGATCACCAGCGCCTGAAAATCGACCGGGTTCTGGAACGTGCGTTCGACCCGCACCGTAAACCGTCGCTCGATGGATTCCACCTCGCCCGCCGGCAGCTCTACATTGCCTGCCCGCAGCGCAGTCTCGACGTCGGTAACGGTAAGGCCGCGAGCAGCCAGCTTCTGACGGTCCAGCCAGATGCGCATGGCGTAGCGCTGGGCACCACCGATAAAGACTCTCGCGACGCCGTTCAGCACGGAGAAGCGGTCTTTCAGATAGCGCTCGGCGTAGTCGGTGAGCTCAGGGACCGTCATGCGGTCGCTGACCAGGTTGATCCACATGATCACGCTTTCGTCGGAATCCACTTTGCGGATCTCCGGGGGTTCCGCCTCGTCCGGCAGGTCCGACAGGATGCTGGATACCCGGTCGCGAATGTCGTTGGCAGCCGCGTCCACGTCGCGGCCGATGCGAAACTCGACGTTGATCTGGCTGCGGCCGTCGCTGCTCGAAGACTCGATGAACTCGATGCCCTCGACGCCGGAAATCCGCTCCTCGATCACTTCGGTAATGCGCGATTCGACGACGGGAGCGGCTGCGCCGCGGTAGATGGTATCTATGCTGACGACCGGGGGGTCGATGTTGGGATATTCGCGCAGCGGCAATCGGTCGAAGCAGATGAGGCCGAACGCGATGAGCAGCAGCGAGATCACGGCCGCAAAAACGGGCCTGCGCACCGACGTGTCGGAAATGATCACTCGGAAGCGTCCCGCTGTTCGGGTCGAATCAGCTCGGCGAAGGGTCGGGCCCCGTCGTTGATGGCTCGAATGGTCACGGGCGCGCCTGGCCGCGCCTTCATGGCGCCGTGGGTGATGATGGTTTCACCCTCCACCAGCCCGGACATCACCTCTACCTTTCCGGGCTGCCTTGCCCCCAGCTGCACTTCCCGACGCTGGGCCGTGGGCGGCGAGACGCTGGTGTTGACCACCATCACATAGGTCTGGTCGCCTTGGGGGACAATGGATTCTTCGGCGATGACCAGGGCGTCGCGCTTGCCGCGCTGCAGCTTCAGCATCATCAGCAGGCCGGGTTTCAGGGCGTGATCGTCGTTGGGGAGGATGGCCCGGACCGTGATAGAGCGAGTCACCGGGTTGATGGTGTTGTCCACGGAACTCACCTGGCCGGTGAAAATCCGTCCCGGATAGACGGGCGTCGTGGCTTCGATCGTAGTAGTTCGGTCCACCGAGGTCAGGTACAGCGACGGGATGGTGAAATCCAGCTTCATCCGGGAATCGTCCACCAGCACCGCGATGACGTCGCCCGGATCCACCAGGGCGCCCGGACTGATGTTGCGCAGGCCAACCACGCCGCTGAACGGCGCGGTGATGATCCGATCTTCCAGACGCGACTGCACGGCGTTCAGCCGGGCTTCGGCGGTCTGTGCCTCGCGGCGCCGCTCATCCAGCAGGGACTCGGCCGCCGTGCCTTCCGCCACCAGCTTCTTCAGCCGCTCGTACTGACGCTTGGACTCGTCAGCCGTGGAGCTGGCTTCCTCCAGCAGGGCGTGCTCTTCGGAATCGGTCATTTCCACCAGCAGCTGACCTTTCTCGATCTGCTCGCCGTCCTCGAAGTGGATGCTGGAAACGGTATCGGATACGTTGGCCGTGATCTGGACTGTCTCGTTGGCGCGCAGCGTGCCCATCGCTTCCATGGGGTCGGATATCTCGCTGTAGCCGACGGTTTCCACGATGACCGACGGCGGCGGGAGCGCGGGCGCTGCGCCCGCTACCGGGACGCACGACATCAGCGCCAGCAGCGCCGCCAGGGGTAGCCGGATCATGTGCGCCTCCGGAAAGCGGTCCGGCAACTTTGTTGAAGCAGGTTCATAGACCGGAGAGCATAGCACCAGGGCTGTGATCAGACCGTGAACATCAACCGTTCGCGCCGGGCTTCTCACCCAGGCGGGCGAAGTGGGGCAGGCGTTTTTCCATCAGCGCTCGTGCTCCTTCCGCGGCGTCCGGCGCGGTGACGAAGCGGTTCTGGGAAACTTCCGCTTCCCGCAGCGCCTGCTCGTAGCCGGTGCCCAGGTGGCGGTAAACGAGGCGTTTGGTTTCCGCGATGGCGGCGGGTGGCGAGGTGTCGGCAAGCCGCTGAATGTAGGCCCGCGCTGTCTCCAACAGCTCGTCCGGCGCGACGACGCGATCCACCAGGCCCATGGTCAGGGCGGCTTCCGCGTCGATACGGTCGCTCATCCACAGCAGATCCAGCGCGCGGCTCACGCCGACCAGCCTGGGCAACAGCCAGCTGGATCCGTGTTCGGATATGAGCCCGCGTTTCAGGAACACCGTTGTGAAGCTGGCGGCGCTGGAGGCGATGCGCAGATCGCTCATCAGGGCGAGAATCAGCCCGCCGCCCGCTGCCACGCCGTTCACCGCCGCGATTACCGGTTTGGGAACCTCCAGCAGATAGCTGAAGATACCTGGCAGCTCGTCGCTGTCAGGGGCACTGTCTTCCGGCGGGGCGTCCCGGCTGGTGACGTCCGCCAGCACCTGGGAATCCAGACCGGCGCTGAACCCGCGCCCGTTGCCGGTGATGACGATGCCAACCACCCGGGCGTCGGCGGCCGCGGTGTCGATGGCCGAGCGAATCTCGCCCAGGGTGTGGTACGTGAACGCGTTCAGCTTGTCTGGGCGGTTCAGCCGGATCAGCGCGACCGGATCGTCGATCTCGAACTGAATATCGGTGTAGTTACTCATCCCAGGCCTCAAATCAGGTTGATGCGCATACCGCACAGGTAAATCTGGTCGGGCGCTGTCACCGCGCCCCTGGCCTCCGCCGCGGCCAGAATCGCCGCTTTGTCCGCGGTGCTGAGGTCAATGCCCCCAAGGCCTTCAGGGCGGCCGTCGCTGCAGGCAACGAATCGCAGGCGCGCGTTGTCCAGTTGCAGGGTCGGGACTCCCCCGATTTCGGTCAGCGGAATCTGCGCGATCTCTGACCAGCGTTCGGCCACGGCGTCTGGGTCGTCACACTGCAGTTCGGCGGCGGTAATGCCGTTCACCCGGTTCAGGACCTGGCCGGCCTTCCAATCAGGGCCCGCTGGCTCCCAGGGGCCGTCCGGGTCGTGGGCCCGGGGCCCCAGCTGCTCGTCGATCTCGAAGAAGCTGCCGCCGGTATCTTTAGGGTGCATCTGCATGTTGCGGAACTCGTGGGTTTCGAACTGGTTGACGATGCGGACCCCCAGCGCCTCCACCCGCGCCCGGCGGGGCGCATGGTCGTCGCACTGGGTGATCACCATGTAGCCGCCGTCGCCGCCGCGCCGATCCAGGTAGCGGCCGCCCGCCGTGTTCTCCTGAATGGGCGCCACGACTTCAAGCAGTTGGTTGCCGATGGGGAACAGGGCGTTCTCCAGACCAAAGTGGCCAACCCCCGGGTCTCGATAGCACACCTGAATGCCCAGCACGTCCTGCAGCGCGGCCTCAACGGGCGCCAGCTTTTCCGCCACCAGGGCGATCTGTCTCAGTCTCAACCACATGTCGATTCCCCCCTCGAAAACCGTGTCGATGCCGTCAGGTTGTCGATGCTGACGGATTCGGGGGTCGTTGTCAGCCCTCTTGCGCCGGCTGTCATTGAAAGGAAATTCAATGCATACCTGCCACTTGGGGGGGTAGGATCGAGGCTTTCTGAAGGGAGGGATGAGGAATGGAATTCCAGAGAAAAGTCGCCGTGATTACTGGCGGCGCCAGCGGCATTGGGCTGGCGACGGCTCGCCAGCTGGCCCAACGCGGCGCGAGCCTGTGTCTGGTGGACCGGGAACCCGCTGCGCTCGACACCGCCGCGACGGCGCTTCGCGCCGTTGGGGATGTGCGTGTCGAGGCCAGAGTGTGTGACGTCTCTGACTACGCCGCCATGCAGGCCCTGGCGACGGACGTGGTGCAGACTTTCGGTCGCGTCGACATTGTTTTCAACAACGCCGGCGTGGCGGTGGGCGGCCCCATTGCCGAGATGAGCCACGATGACTGGCGCTGGATTATCGACGTCGATCTGTGGGGGCCCATTCACGGCGTGGAGGTGTTTCTGCCCCATCTTCGCGGGCAACAGGAGGGCGGCCATATTCTGTTTACGTCGTCGTTTGCCGGGCTGGTGCCCAATGTGGGTCTCGGGCCGTACTGTGTGGCCAAGTATGGGGTGGTAGCGCTCGCTGAAGTGCTGCAGCGGGAGCTGCGGGAGGAGAACATCGGGGTGTCGGTGCTGTGCCCCATGCGGGTAAGCACCAACATCGGCGCTTCGGAAAGAAATCGCGATGAGCGGTATGGGGGGGCCGAAGCTGTTGATCAAGGATCGAAACAGGTTCTGGATCAGGATGAAGCCAACCCGGATCTCGCGGGCCGCGTGCTGACGGTTGACGAGGTCGGTGCCCAAGTGGTCGCCGCCATCGAAAACAATCGACTCTACATTCTGCCCCACCAGGAAAGCCGGGAATTCGTGCGGCGGCGTTTCGAGCGCATCGATCGCGCCTACGAACAGTAGCTGGCCAGTTTGAAGCTGGCGGCGCTCACCAGCGGGCCTGGTAGCCGCGTGCGTCTACGTGGACGAAGGGTCCGTGGCTGGCCGTGCTGCCGTAGGTGCCGATGCCACCGATCAGGTCGCCGAACCGGCCTTCGCGCTCCAAGCTGTCTACGAAGCGTGCCAGCCATTCAGAATCCGCGCGGGTCACTTTGCCGTCGCCGTTGAGATCGTCCATGACGCCGTCCGAGTTGTCATCCACGTAAACGTCCGCCGCGCCGCCCCAGACGTGGCGGCTGTACTTGCCGTTGCCGATGGCCTGGTTGTAACTGGGCGTGCGGTAGCCGCTCATGATGGTCAGGCCGGTCACGTTGCCGTTGACCGCGTTCAGCGCTTCCAGCACGGTTTCGAGCTTCTGCAGCAATTGCGGCCGAAGCACCACGTACTTGGGATAGCCGTTGCCCTGCTTGCAGACGAACTGCCCGAGCTGGAAGTTGGGGGACACCGCCAGGTGGGCGTTTTCCCGGGTGACCTCAATGAAGGCCTCTGGCGGGTTGTAAACGGCGAGCCCGCGGAAGGGGTCTCTGGGATACTGGCCGATGCGGTATCCGTTCAGGCTCTGGTCGCGAGCGCCATCGTGCTGCCACATCACGAACACGTTCAGATCCATCCGGGAACCGCTGCGCCGGTCGGTGAGTTCCAGGTGGTGGGTGCCGGCGCGCGGGGGCATCTTCAGCCTCAGCCTGTTACCGCTTGGCTGAAGGGGTGTTGCGTCGAAACGCGCTTCCAGGTTTGCCGGGTCGAGGTCCATGAGATCCAGCTGGAGGATCTCACCCGGCGTGGCGAAAATTCCGAACTCGGCGAAGCGGTTTTCGATGCCGTTGACCTTGACGCCAAAGTGCGCCACGTCCTTCCGATACGCGGTCGCCTGCAGAGAAAGCGTGACCAGCAGGGCGCAGACTGTCCATCTCAGAGCCATTTCTTAAAACCGTCCATATGTAAAGAATGCCTCACTGGGCGGATGCGTTCAGAGCTTTCATGATCGGTGGATCTGCCCCATATAGATCCCGCTGGAACCGCAGAGTTCCTTCGGCATCCACGTAGCTGGTGAAATATACAATAAACACGGGGATCGGCGCGTCCAGGGCCAGGGTGCGGGTTTCGCCCGATGTGATCTGCGTCTCGATCCGCGTGCTATCCCAGGCCTCGGCCTGAAACTGCAGCACCCACTCCGCCAGCCGCTGCGCGTTGGCGACCCTCACGCACCCGGAGCTGAAGCCCCGCTCGCAGCGCTCGAAGAGCGATCGGTCCGGGGTGTCGTGCAGGTAAACTGCCTGATCGTTGGGCAGCATGAACTTGATCCGGCCAAGGGGATTGTGAGGACCCGGTAGCTGCCTCAGGCGATAGGGAAAGGGCTTCGTGGCGACACTGCGCCAGTCGATCTGGTCCACGGGCACCATCTGGTCGCTGCCCCAGCGCGCGGCCTCTACCCCCTGGCCCGCCAGGCGGCTCGGGTCCCGCCGCAGCTCGGGGAGTTTGTCCTCCACGGCGATGGTTTCCGGAATCTCCCAGTACGGGTTGAAGACCAGATACTTGAGGTCCTGCCAGAAAGCGGGCGTGGGTCGCAGCGGCTTGCCAACGACAACGGGCATGTTCAGTTCGGCTTTGCCGTCTCTGATCGCGCTGAGCTGGAAGGCCGGCACGTTTACCAGGATGTGGTCCGCAGGAAGCCGGGCAGGCAGCCAGCGCCACCGTTCCAGATTGGCGTCTATCTGGCGCAACCGCTGTTCCGGAGTCGTGTTCAATGCCTCCAGGGTTTTCGAGCCCGCCAGGCCGTCGGGCTGCAGGCCCATCGTTTCCTGGTAGGCGGAAACCGCGTCAGCCATCCTATGGTCGTAAAGGGTTTCGTCAGAAGCAGGCAGCGCAAGCCGCTGACGCAGCAGGGGGACACGCGGGTCCGTCACCCCTGGCCGCAGCGCGGGCCCCGCGGGTATGACGATGTGCCGGCCACGCACTTTGGCAGCCTTTAGCGCCCCCTTTGCAACCAGCAGCCGCCAATAGGCAGGCTCCTCAGGCCACAGCGCGTCCAGCGCTTCGGTGGGATCTGCGCCTCGGGCCACGGACGCCAGGTGCGGAGCTATCTCGGTGGTCGGCTGGAGGGCGTACCATTCCGGGGCCACCTCTTCAGGGTCCAGGATGCCGTCTGCACGATGACGGGCCTGCAGCAGAAATGCGTCCGTCATCAGCAGTTCCGCCGTCGCCCGGTCACCGGTGGAGAAGGAGTTTTCAATGGCAGTGATGTGATAGCGGCTGGGATCCAGACCGTGGTGGGCGCTTTCACCTATGGCTTGGAGCAGGCTGCGGCCGCGCAGTCGGTTGGCCCGTGTGCCCGTCCACAGCGGTGTAAAATCCCGGGATGTGTAGAAGTTTCTGATGACGGCTGGGTATTGGATCGTGCGGCCGGCAAGCCGCATGACCCCTGGGCTTGTGGCTGGCTGCAGCAGTCGGTCAAGCTTTTCCGATGTCGACTTTGCGGCCAGGACGGTCGATACCGGGAGAGCGAGCGCCACGAGACAGCACCAGATCGCGATGCCTGTCCACATCCGGCCACTGCGGCGAAGGCTGAGGACAGACGCACGCATTGCCCTGCAGCGGGTCAATCCGGGGGAAACTGCTCTAGGATTGCGGTCACGACCTGGTTTACCAGTTGGGTGTCGGTGCGGTCCGATGCGTTGAGCGTCCTTGTCGCCCTGCCAAACCATACGGGCCGGCGGGTGTTTGCCTCGAATATGTCGATGGACAGCGTGCCCTCGGTGAAGGCGCGGACTTCGGAGGTGCCTTCTCCGCTACCGCTCTGGCGCATGCCTCCCCGGTTGGCATTGGGGAAGTTGTTCACCCTGAGCTGGTCCACGGCACCCAGATTGAAGGACAGCAGGAAATCGGCGACGTCCGGGTTTTCCGTCTGCCGAAAGCCTTTCCGGGTGAGCGCCTCAGCGGCGGCCGCCTTCAGGCGCCCTTCCAGCAGCGGGCTGAAAGGCTCGGCGCTCTGGACCATCAGCGCGGGCTCCGGTACGAAGCCGAACGTCTGATAGCCGCGGAAACTCGTCCCGGGCTGATAGTCTGAGGTCACGTTGATCGAGGCAGCGCAGCCAGCGAGGGCTGAGATCAGCAGTACGGTGAGAAAGATCGTGCGGAACATGCCGGTGTCCTCCTGGATCGGGGCGCTTCTCTCTGTGCCCGCGTTGTAACAGAATCCCAGTGGCAGAGAAAGGCGACGGCTACGCTCAGCGAGAGACGGACTATGGAAACTTTCGATCCTTTACGATCAAAGCGGCCGCTGATCGTCTACATCGACTACAAAAGCCCGTACGCCTTCATTGCCAAGGATGCCACCTACCGTCTGGGTGAGGTGCTTGGCATAGACATAGACTGGCGGCCACTGACGCTGAACATCCCTAGCTACCTGGGCTCCGCACGACTGGACCGGCAGGGTAAAGTGGCGGAGAGCCAGCGCACCCCGGAGCAATGGACGGCGGTGAAGTACGCCTACCGGGATACCCGACGCTATGCCGAGCTCATGGGCTATACCCTGCGGGGGACGGTGAAGATCTGGGATACCTCGCTGGCCCACATTGGCATGCTCTGGGCGAAGGCCCAGGGTGACATGGTCCTGCGAGGGTATACGGACCGGCTTTACGAACGATTCTGGCGTCGGGATCTCGATGCAGAAGATCCGGCGGCGGTTTCAGCCGTTCTGCAGGAGGCGGGCGCCGAGCTCGACGGCTTCGAGGAATATCGCCATCGGGACGGTCGTGTGCTGCACGACCGCATGCAGGCGGCCATCTTCGAGGCGGGCATATTCGGTGTGCCCAGTTATGTCGTCGATGGCGAGCTGTTCTTTGGCCGTGAGCATCTGCCTATGGTGCGCTGGCTGTTGGAAGGAAAACCGGGCCCCGCCCCCGATGTGGGATACGATCGAATCAACGGCGGTGGCCATGCCTGAGGTGAAATCGGCTGAGGCGGCAGCGGGGGTGGCACCCTACGAGTTTCGAGGGTCAGTCTGTCTTTGCCTGGACCTCAAGAATCCCCTCTCCTACCTGGCGCTGAAACCGGCGTTTGCGCTCGCGGACGAGCTGGGTATCGTCCTGGAATGCCTGCCTTTTGCGGCCGCGGCGCTGAAGGCGCCCATGGCGGCGCGACCCGACGATGAACGAGGCACCCGGCATAGACGCCTGCGGGCCGAGTATCTGGCGCGCGATATCGCCCGCTACGCGGCAGTGCAGAGCCTGGTCATCCGTGGAATTTACCGATCGCCGGATACGTCTGCGTTCGCCGCAGGGCTGCATTGGCTCGACGCGCGGCGCCCGGACCGGGTTAGAGATTACCTGCTGACTGTGTTCGACGGCTATTGGCGGGAAGCCTTCGACGTCGAGGCGCCCGGTGCCATTGGTCGGGTCCTGCGCCAACTGGGCGAAGACGACGAAGCGTTCGCAAGCTATGCGGGGGACGAGGCACCGGCTGCCACAGCGAACCTGCGCCAGAAGCTGGTGGCCGCCGGCGTATTCAACGTGCCGAGCTTCGTGGTTCAGGGTCAGGTGTTCCTGGGCAGGGCCCACCTGCCCATGGTGCGCTGGCTGTTGACAGGCAGACGGGGCCCGCCGCCAGTCTGAGAGGCACGCGTTGTGCTCTCGGGCCAGCATTGTTATGGTCCGCGGCCGCATATTTAACAAGCAAAGAAGTCAGGGAGGTTCATATGATCAGAGTAACGACGAAATGCTGGAAGTGGGGGTTCCCTGCAGGCCTGGCAATGCTCGCTATTGTGGGTTGCGCGTCTGAGCCGGTGGAACGGGAGTTGGGTCCGGCGGAATCCTACGACGGTCTGCGTGAGGTGAGCAACGCCCGCGTGGGTAAGGCGTGGGTCCGCCCCGATCTCGATCTGACCGGATACAACCGAATTCTGCCAATTGCCGCCGGCGTGGAGTATAGCCCCGCTGCGGCGGGATCCAGGAACCGCACGTCGGGCCGGTCGGCATTCCCGGTATCTGCCGAGACCCGCGAGAAGTTTCAGGCTCTGGTGAGCGAGGTCTTTCGCGATGAGTTGAGCAAATCTGAGCGGTTCCAACTGACCACCGAGCCTGGCCCTGACGTGCTGGTCGTGCTTGGCGGGCTCATCGACGTCGTTTCCAACGTGCCCCCGGAACCTGCCGGTCGAGGCAACATCTATCTGAACCGCGTCGGCGAAGCCACCCTGGTGCTGGAACTGCGGGACTCCGAGTCCAACGCAGTGTTGGCGCGGGTCGTCGATCGCCGGGCGGCGGAAAAGAGAACGGGAACGAACTGGTCCAATTCGGTCTCCAATGCGGCAGATGTGCGTCGCGTGGTGCGCTTCTGGGCCAGCAGATTGCGGGAAGCCCTGGATGCGGTGCCTTCACTGACGGCGGCAGACGACTGAGGCGTCCCTTTGATAGGTCGGCGGATGAAATTCGACGGCGCGGAAACTCGCCGTCGCTGTAAGCGCCTGGCTCGTGTGACCTGCATCCTGATGGCGCTGGTATGTTTCTGGCACGCCCCTCTCGTCTACGCCGACTATCAGCGAGACACGGTCTCCGTGCGGGCGGGCTATCTGTTCTTTAACGCCGACGGCAGCTTTGCAAGGTGGAAAGAGGGCGACGTGCCCGTCTACGTGGATCTGGACACCGTTGGAATCAACGACGACGATCGGAACCTGTTTGCCGTAGTAACGTGGAACCTCGGTGACCGTTGGGCACTGCGTCTCGATGCCTTTGGCTTCCACAACAGCGGCGGCCGGGTAGCGAACGTTGATTTTGAGTATGGGGATACCGCTGTGAGCGTTGACGCCAAAGTCAATGCCAAGCTTGATCTCAATATTTACCTGTTGAATCTGGGCTATCGCTTCATTGATAGAGATCGCTGGGAGTTCGGAGCGGGGGCTGGGGTCCACTACATCTCCGTGGACTATGGGTTTCGCGCATCTGTAGAAGTCCAAGGCGCACCTGTTGGTGGGCCGTTGGTCGAAGAACGCAGCGATGAGCGGTTCCCCGTGCCCAACATTTACTCATGGGGCTCCTATCGGTTTACGGATCAGCTTGGGTTTGCTCTGGACGGCGGCTGGCTCAGCGCCAATTATGGCGACTACGACGGTCAGATTTACTTCGTCCGGGCGGCGCTGGAGTACGATTTCAGCAATCATTTCGGCGTTGGTGCCGGGTACTGGCATACGGATTTCGACGTAGACCGGGATGCGGGCACAAAGCGTGAAAGTTATAACGTCAAGTTGCCCGGGCCGCAGTTCTATCTGAAAGCCCGATTCTGAATTGCCGCGTGCAGGCATCCCGGTGCGGCGCGTTCGTGATCCCTTTCGCAGTCTCAAATTCGCGTATGCGAGAGGCTAGCGCTGATGCAGTCCATCGGCGGCACCGGAATGGCGGATCGCTTCCTCACAGCCTGGTTCTACGTAATCGCCCTCGCGTTGGCCAGCGGGGCGGTGCTGTTTTTCATCATTGGCTTCGTCGAGTACCTGCAGGTCGGCCGCTGGCCCGCGCGCTCGCTGCTGCAGCTGGGATACGACACAAGCCTCGTCAGAGCACGCTGGTTTCTCGCCAATCAGTGGAGCTGGCCGGTGCACGATGCGCTGGCGAAGATCCCCGTCACCGTGGCCATGCTCTGTACTGCGCCGCTGTTCTGGTGGCTCGGCGGCGTTTTTGGCCGACGTTGAACTGCGGCTTCCATTATCAGAGTTGGCTGCGGTGCAGCCGCAGCGCGTTGCCGATTACCGACACGGAGCTGGCGCTCATGGCCAATGCCGCCAGCATCGGGTTGAGCAACAGGCCGATGAACGGGTACAGAATACCCGCAGCGATGGGCACGCCGGCGCCGTTGTAGGCGAAAGCGAAAAACAGGTTCTGGCGGATGTTGCGCATGGTAGCCCGGCTCAACCGTCGCGCCATGGCAATGCCGCGCAGATCGCCTTTCACCAGGGTGATGCCGGCGCTCTCCATGGCCACATCGGCCCCGGTGCCCATGGCAATGCCGACGTCGGCCTGGGCCAGGGCCGGCGCGTCGTTAATGCCGTCCCCAGCCATGGCCACGACGTGACCGGCGGCCTGGAGCTCGCGCACCGCGGCCAGCTTGTCCTGCGGAAGCACCTCCGCCTTGAGTTCGTCGATACCCAGGCGCGCGGCCACCGCCTCGGCGGTGCGGCGGTTGTCCCCGGTCAGCATCACGATCTTCACGCCTTCAGCGTGGAGGGAAGCGATGGCTTCCGGTGTGCTTGTCTTGATGGGATCAACGACGCTTAGGTAGCCGGCGAGCACACCGTCGACGACGATGTACATGACCGTCTCTCCGTTGCCCTGCAGTTCTGCGACCGGCTCGTTGGTGGCGGCGGCGTCAATCTGCATGCTTTGCAGCAGCGCCCGGTTGCCCAGCGCAACCCGCTGGCCCGCCACCGTTCCCTGGACGCCCTTGCCGGTCTGCGAGTTGAAGTCGGCAACCTGCTGCAAAGGTATCCCGTCCGCGCTGGCGGCGGCTGTGATGGCGGCCGCCAGCGGGTGCTCGCTGCCCTGTTCGAGGCTCGCGGCCAGTTCCAGGAGCTTTGAATTGTTGAAGGTTCGTGCGCAGCTGACAACAGCCTGCAGTCGGGGTTTACCCTCCGTCAGCGTTCCGGTCTTGTCCACGACAAGCACGTCCACGTCCTGCAGACGCTCGATGGCTTCGGCGTTTCTGAACAGGATGCCCATGAGCGCCCCCCGCCCTGTCGCCACCATGATCGACATGGGCGTCGCCAGGCCCAACGCACATGGGCAAGCGATGATCAGCACGGCCACCGCGTTGACCAGGGCGTACGCGAACCGGGGTTCCGGCCCGAACTGGCTCCAGCCGATGAAGCTTGCCACGGCGATGAGCAGAACCGCAGGAACGAAATAGCCTGCGACCCGGTCCGCAAGATTCTGCACTGGGGCGCGGCTGCGCTGAGCCTGTGAAACCAGGGCTACGATTCGCGACAGCAGCGAATCCTGGCCGATCTTGTCGGCCATGATGATCAAAGATCCGGTCCCGTTCAGGGTGGCGCCGATTACCCGGGCACCGGACGATTTCTCGACGGGTATGGGCTCACCTGTGACCATGGACTCGTCCACCGTGGTGGCCCCGTCGATCACCCGGCCGTCCACGGGGATCTTCTCTCCCGGGCGCACCCGCAGGCGATCTCCCGGACGCACGGCTTCCAGAGGTACATCTTCTTCCTGACCATCCGGAAGCAGGCGTCGGGCGGACGTGGCAGCGAGGCCGAGCAGGCGCCTGACCGCACTGTTGGTTGCATCCCGCGCGCGCAACTCCAGTACCTGTCCCAGCAGGATGAGCGTGACGATGACGGCGGCCGCCTCGAAGTACACGGCCACCTCGCCGTGCCCGTCGCGAAACGACGCGGGAAACCAGTGCGGGAACAAGGTGGCGATCAGCGAATAGCCGAAGCTCACGCTGACACCCATGCCGATCAGGGTAAACATGTTGAGATGCCGCGCGCGTACCGAGCGCCAGGCGCGGACATAGAACGGCCAGGCGGACCACAGGCAGACGGGGAGCGCCAGAGCCAGTTCCAGGTAGCCCCGCAGGCCGGGCGACAGCGCGCTGGAAAATGGCTGTCCCGGCAGCATGTCGCCCATGGCTACCGTGAACAGTGGCACCGTAAAGAGGGTAGCCAGCAGGAACCGGCGCTGCATGTCCCGCAATTCGGGGTTGTCCGCTTCCTCCAAGATGAGCGCTTCCGGTTCCAACGCCATGCCGCACAGGGGACAATCGCCGGGGTGATCCTGGCGGATCTCAGGGTGCATGGGGCAGAGAAAGATGGATCCTGCCGGGACTGCAGCGGGCTCGCTGTGCCGCGACGGATCGAGAAATGGCTGGGGGTCCGCGGCAAACCGGGTGAGGCAGCGGGCGCTGCAGAAATGGTAGGTTTCACCTGCGTACGTGTGCTGGTGCCGGCCGCCTGGTTCGACGGACATGCCGCATACCGGATCGATTTTGGTTCCTGAGGCAGGGTGCGTGGACATGAAGGCATTATCCCCTGGAATTTGTGTGCTCGTCTTAGACTACACGCAATCTCGCGGGTGCCTGAGTTCGGCGGGATTGCAACGCCCTCCCAGAGCGGTGACCATCGGTTCAGTTTTCCGACGCGTTTGTGGAACGGGCCGAAGAGCCCGGGATGCTCACGCAAATTTGGTCTGAGTGATAGTTGATGCAGGGAGATGCGCATGCAACAGCCCGAATTTGTTGAGATTGATAATGGTGACATCCGGCTGCGGGTGGCGGTGCAGGGTTCGGGACCTCTGATTCTCTGCGTCCACGGCTGGCCGGAACTCTGGTATTCCTGGCGTCACCAGATGCGGTACCTCTCCGCGCTGGGTTTTCGGGTGGCCGCCATGGACGTGCGAGGGTATGGCGGCAGCAGCAAGCCTCATCCGGTTTCCGCCTATGTCATGACAGAGCTGGCCGGCGATGTGGCAGCGGTCATCCGCGATCTGGCTGACGGGCCGGTGATTCTGTTCGGCCATGACTGGGGCGCGCCCATCGTCTACAACACAGCGCTGCTCTACCCGGACCTGGTGCGAGCGGTAGCCGGGTTGAGCGTGCCTTATCGGCCGGCCGGGGACATTCCGCTGCTGGCGCTGTGGCAGCAGCTGTATCCCGACCGATTCTTCTATCAGCTGTATTTCCAGCGGGAAGGCGCCGTGGAGGCGGAGGTGGAAGCCGATATTTCTTCAGCGCTGCGCAAGATCTACTACGCCGTGTCCGGGGATGCGCCGCTGGGCGAGTTCGTCAAGGAAAAACCGGCTGATGCGGGGCTGCTGGATGATCTGACAGATCCCGATCCGTTTCCGCCTTGGATGAGCGAGGCGGATCTGGAGGTATACGCGGCCGCGTTCGAGGCCGGCGGGTTTCGCGGCCCCATCAACCGGTATCGGGCACAGGCGCTGGATTTCGACGCGCTGGCAGCGTTACGAGGCCGGCTATTGCCTCAGCCGGCTTGCTTCATCGGCGGGGAGCGGGATGCCGTCCGCCTGTTCGTCCCCGGACTCGACATGTATGCCGATCTGGACGGCGGGTATGAGGACCTCAGAGAATCCGTCATCGTGCCCGATGCCGGGCACTGGATACAGCAGGAAGCGCCGGAGGCAACCAACGCCGCCCTGCAGCGATTTCTGGAGGGTCTGTAACCGGCAAAGTCGGCTCCGCACTGCCATTTGGATGCCGACAGGCGGTTCAGCCCGGGTTCTGCAGGACGCGAATCTCCCGCTGGGGGAAGGGGATGACGATGCCGCTGTCTCTGAGGTCCCTGAAGATGTGCATGTTCACCTTGTGCAGCAGCTCGTAGTATCGCGTCGTCGGCACCCAAACCCGGTAATCGATGTTGATGGACGAGTCGCCGAAGGCGGCGATGCCGATCTGCGGAACTGGCTGGGCGGCGATACCTTCGACACGGGCAATTGCATCGCCGATAACAACGATGGCCCGTTCAGGATCCGAGCCGTAGGCAATGCCCACCTGACCGTCGATGATGCGGTTGGCGAACGAGTTGCGATGGATCTCGCCGACGATGTGCTTGTTAGGAATGACGATCTCCTCGCCGTCTTCGGCGCGCAGCACGGTGGTGGCCAGGTTGATGTCCTCTACCAGCCCTGAGCAGCCCAGCACGCTGACCGTATCTCCCACGCGGAACATGCGGGTGAGAATAATCACGAGCCCGGCGCCGTAGTTCGACACCGGCCCCTGGATGGCGAAGCTGGCGCCCACGGCCAGACCGCCGATGGCGGCTATCAGGGGCGTGATGCTGATGCCCAGCTGGCTGAGCGCCACGATGAGGAACAGCGTGATGACAACGATGCGAACGGCGCTGGCGATGAACTGACGCAGTGTGACGTCGACGTCACGCTTTTCCTGCGCCCGCAGCAGCGCGCGCGATACCCAACCCCCGACGATGAATCCCGCGATGACCACGAGCACGGCGCCCAGAAGCTGAAATGAATAGCCCACCACAAAGTTCACCAGCGTCTCGTACACCTGCTGCATCAGATCCACGCTTTCGCTCAACTGCTTCTGTGCGTCTTCCTGCATAAACCCCTCCAGGCTTGCTTGGCTCTTTTCTGCCGACTCAGCTCTGTGCCGATGTGGTCACCCGGCCAGGGCCTCCATGGCGGCGGCCAGCTCGAAGTCGAGTTCGGATAGGCCCCCCGCATCGTGGGTGGTCAGATCCACCGTGACCGTTCGATAGACGTTGAACCATTCCGGATGGTGATTCATTCGCTCGGCCACCAGTGCCACCTGACTCATGAACCCGAACGCGTGCACAAAGTCTTTAAACTGGAAAGTCCGGTGCAGCTTGCCCGCCTGCAGAGCCCATTCTCCCTCAGCGCCTTTGTTCAGCCCCTGGAGCCGCAGCTGAACCTGTTCGTCCGTCAGTGCCCGTCGCGCCATTACTGAATGCTCTCTGTCTGTATTCCTCGAAGCTTACCGCCAGGCGGTGGCCGATCACCACCCGCACCTAAACCCCATAGCTGTTCAGCCACCCCGCAATGCGGTCCGCGACTTCGTCCCGGGCGCCTGCAGGTTCGGTGAGGTAGTGATCGCCGCTCATGAACTCCAGGGTCTTGTCCGCCGCGGCCAGCGCGTCGCAGATGCCCTGAGCATCGCTGGGAAAGACCCCGGTGTCCGCCAGGGACTGAATCACCAGCGAGGGCACGGTGATGCGGCCGAGATGGGGCGCGCCGCGGCACTGGGATTCACGCAGGCTCCACATGGACAACCAGGTCCGGCAGGTGTTGGTGAGGCCTATGCCTCGCGGAGAGTAGTTGGCGCTTTTTGGGTCGCCTGCGTAGCAGAGACGCGGCTGACGCTCAGACGGGTCGAGGCTGGCGTCCATCAGGCGCAGGTCTGCCCAGGTTCGATACAGGCCGAAAGCGCGATCGAACATACCCAGACCCTCAAGCCGCTTCAGCTCGTTCAGGCACCAGTCGGTGATCCGATGATTGCGCGCCACCTGCGCTGCTCGATAGCACGCTATGAAGTCAGCAGGGTAAGGGGGCCCATTGTCGGGGTCGTACATGTTCAGCGAGGGATCGACGGAAGCGGGATCGGCCTCGTCGGTTATCGCCGGATCCATCCATGCGGTGAGCACCTCCGGACGTCCCGCGTGGGCGTTCAGAGAAACGTAATAGTCACAGGACGGTAGATTCGTCACGGCTTCCGGCAGCTTGAAACCGCGGGTCGCGGTAATGTTCGGATCGGCGGCCTGGGACTGGTAGGCGCCCATGAGCGACCCGCCACCCGAGTTGCCCATGATGATGACGGTATCCACCCCGGCGACCTGCTTCAGCCAGGTAACGCCGGCACCGATGTCGACGAGCGCATGCTCGAGAACGAAGAAAGCCTCGTTACCGCGGAAGCGCGTATTCCAGCCAAGGTAACCGAAGCCGCGCTGTGCCATGAGTTCGGCAGGATAGTGCTCGCTGAAATCGACGTTGTAGTGGCTGGCGATGAATGCGGCCTTGGGTTTGCGGCCCTCAGGGCTGTAGTACAGACCCTGGCAGGGCATGAAGCCCGCGCCGTTGCGCGTGGCGGTCGCGGATGCGAGAGAAACGAACGCCCGCTGGATGCCTCCTGCCACCTCAGGCTTTTCCCAGGCTTACCGGGTCGGTGTTGACGTCCCGCTCGTCCAGTTCCCGGGTCCAGCCGGCGAACTCCAGCAGTATTCCGTCCGGATCTTTGAAGTAGATGGAGCGGACGAACGTGCTTGCCGTGCGAGTCAGGCTGGCTTGAGTTTCCGAATCGTCGTGGTTGATTACCGGCGTTACCTTCACCCCGGCGGCTTCCAGCTGCTTCTGGTACGCGTCGATCTTCTCCTCGGGAACGTTGAATGCCAGGTGATTCATCGAGGCATGGGCAGAAGTGAGAGAACCCTCGCCGATCAGGTTGGCCGCATGGGTCACGCCGGGCACACTCTCGGGTGCGTCTGGAAACCAGAAGAACGCGAGCATGTCGCCGTTGCCGACGTCGAAAAAGAAATGCTGTCCGGAATTGTACGGCAGATTGATGGTTTTGGTCAGCGGCATACCCAGAACGCCGGTGTAGAAGTCCACGGTTTTCTTCATGTCCTTGCAGACCAGTGCCAGGTGGTTGATCCCGCGAATGTCGAATTTTTCGTTGTCTGGCATGCTTCTTTCCTTTCCAGAGTGGCTGGAACTTTGACGTTGACCGCCCAATATCATTACCCTGCACGCGCTCTGTCAACCTGTCAGGGCGCCGGTGGCGGAGCCGGGTATCCGCCAGGAATGCTCTGCTGGCTCCGGGGTCTCATCAAAAGCAACCCGCTGGGTGGAAAATTTGCGAAGTATTCCGACTCGCCTGAACGGGCTCATCAGGCCAGTATTTTGGTTTCTC
The DNA here is from genome assembly GCA_024640825.1 of Gammaproteobacteria bacterium. GTDB lineage: Bacteria > Pseudomonadota > Gammaproteobacteria > Pseudomonadales > Azotimanducaceae > UBA7803. The sequence continues at coordinate 1,701 of JAHEEG010000043.1, read as the reverse complement.
CTGCTCGGTTCGAGCGGGGTGCTGGCGGATCCCCCCGCACTGGTTTCGGCCATGCTGGCCAACGCGCCCAGGGGTGCAGCCGACCGATGCGGCTATACGCGGGAGTCGACCAACAACAACGAAACCAAGGTTGAGCGTTTCGATCCGTCCCGCGACGACGCGCCCTGGACGCTGCTTTCCATGAATGGACGGCCCCCCGCCGCGGAAGTGCTGGATAACTATGCCGACATGGCCGAGGACCGGCTCGACCGGCAACACCCTCTGGAATTTGATCTGCTCGGTCGGGTTGAGCCGGATACCTGGGCGCTGGTGAGCGAAAGCGAGGACGAAGCGGTTTTCAGTTTCCGCCTGCGCCTGGACCCGGACGAGAACCTCGATGTGCGTCTTCTGGACAAGATAAGCTCGACGCTCACTCTGAATAAGCACAGCCTTCAGCCTAAGCGCGTGCTGATTGAAAGCACGGGGGCGGCCTCTGTGGCGCCCATGGTTCGGATTACGCAGTACCGCCAGGAGTTTCTCTTCGTATGGAACGATGCAGTGGACGCTGCAGCGCTGGCCGAGAAGACCACCCGTCGTCGGGGCAAAGCGGCTTTCAAAAGCCTGAACCAGGACAAGCGGAGGGTTTACAGGAACTATAAGTGCGCGGTGTACGCTGAAGAGTTGCCCGACGAGATGCCCATAGAAAACTGAGGCGCCTTGCCCCAGCGGCCCTTTGCACGGATCATCGGCGTCGTGAGCGATTCAGCCCAGGCAGCAAAGCTGCCCCTCAGAGTCAAGCTGTCCTATGGCGCGCCGAGCTTTGCCGGAGCCGGCATGGCGATCCCCATCGCCATCCATCTGACGATCTTTTATTCCGACGTCATCCTGGTGCCTCTGGGCATCATCGCCATCGTCAAAGCGCTCGCCCGGGCTCTGGACGCGCTGACGGATCCTGTTATGGGTTGGATCACGGACAGCACCCGAACCCGCTGGGGGCGGCGGCGCCCCTGGATTCTGATCGGTGCGCCTCTGGCCGCGCTGTCTTTCTACCTGATGTTCTCGCCACCGGCAGAGCTCAGCGGGATGAATGCCGCTGCCTGGTTCGCCACCACTTACGTCTGCTATTACATCTTTCATACCATCTACATCATTCCTCACTACGGCCTCGGTCCGGAGCTCACTCTGGATTACAACGAGCGCAGCCTGCTGTTCGGCATTCGGGAGGGTTTTGTGGTTCTGGGGACGCTGGTTGCGGCGGTGGCACCGCCGCTGTTCATTGCTTACACGGGCGGTGAGCGAGAAGGCTATTCGGGCTTTGCCGCGCTGCTGGCAGCGCTGCTGATACTGCTTTATGCCAATCTGGTGGTGCAGGTGCGGGAGCGGGCCGACTTCGTGGCCCGCCCTTCGAACCCGCTGGTGCCTGGTTTGCGACGGGTTATGCGCAATCGGGCGTTCCGGATTCTGCTGCTGGTCTATCTCACCAGTTCCATCAGCGGCGCGATACCCGGACTCATGATGCCGTATTTCACCAAGTACGTTCTGCAGCCCGAAGACCCCAACCTCTGGCTGGCTATTTACCTTGCCACCTATTTTGGCGCTGGTTTTCTGTTTCTGCCGATGTGGGTGTTTCTGGCCCGACGATTCGAGAAGAAGCCCGTATGGCTGGCCAGCTTCTTTCCCAGCATTACCGGGTCGCTGCTGCTGTTCACCATGGGCGAAGGA
>JAHEEG010000179.1 GCA_024640825.1 Gammaproteobacteria bacterium | reverse complement strand
GTTCAGCCACGTGCGCTTTCACAATGGCACCCTGTGGCGCTGGAACCGCCCGCTCATCGGCTTCGATTTCGACGGCCAGGTGCATCTGCGCATAGAGCATCGAGTGGTGCCGGCGGGCCCCACCATTAAGGACTGCATCGCCAACGCCGCTTTCTATTACGGGCTGGTTTACGGCCTGGCGACCTGGAAGCAACCGGTGGAAACGCGCCTGCCCTTCGACCTGGCGCGGGACAACTTCTACAGCGCCGCGCGCTACGGGCTGAACGCCAGAATTCTCTGGGCAGGACAGAAGGGTGAGCGGGAAGTGGGCATGCGCGAGCTCATCATCAACGAGCTGCTGCCGCTGGCCCGTCGCGGTCTGGAAACTCGGGACATTCCCGGCGCCGAGATCGACGAATATCTGGACATCATCGGCGCGCGGGTCGACTCGTCGCAGAACGGGGCCGCCTGGCAGCGCCGCTGGGTGGCCATGCACGGGCCGGATCTGCACGCCATGCTGAAAGACTACCGCGTGCAGCAGGATCGCGGGCTGCCGGTGCACACGTGGTCTCTTTAGGCGTGGTTTCTTTAAATATGGCGCTGTAGACATGGTCGCTGCATCCGGGGGAATACGGGTTCTTGATCACCTGCCCGAGGGGCTCCTCGACACGCCGGCAACCGGTCTGGCGGCGCTGCTGGGCGGGCCGACGTTGATCTCTCTCAACGGTCGGCGGGATCCGCCGCTGTTCGTCTCCGTGTTGCTGCACGGCAACGAGGTCAGCGGCTGGAACGGGGTGCGCCGGCTGCTTGCAGAGAACATCGCGCTGGCGCGCAGCCTGGTGCTGTTCATCGGCAACGTCGACGCCGCGGCGGCCGGCGTGCGAACGCTGGCGCATCAGCAGGACTACAACCGCATCTGGCGTAACGCCGAGGGTCCGGAGTCTGAACTGGCTGCCGAGCTGGTGGCGCGGCTGGCGGGCCAGCCGCTGTTCGCCTCGGTGGATCTGCACAACAACACCGGCCACAACCCGCACTACTCGGTTGTTACCGATCTCTCGCCGCGTAATCTGGGCTTGGCGTATCTGTTTTCTGACAAGGCCGTCTACGTGCAGGAGCCGGACACCGTGCTGACGCGGATCTTCGCTAATCGCTGTCCCGCCATCGCGCTGGAGGTGGGGCCGGTGGGCGACCCACGCTGCGACGACCGCGTGTACGACTATGTGGCGCGCTTGCTCGAGCTGGACGCCATTCCCGACGCTGATCTGCAGAACCTGCAGATGTTCCGCAGCCAGGTACGGGTGCATATCGCGCCCGGGGTGCGCTTTGCCTTTGCCGGGGAGGAATCCGCGCCGCTGGTGCTGACCGGCGGAATGGAGGCGGTAAACTTTCATTCGCTGCCCGCCGGCACGGTTTTTGCTGCTGCCGCCGGCGATCCGGGCGCGGTGTTGAGGGTGATCGACGTGGCCCATCAGGACGTCACCAGAGCGTATTTCAAGCAGGAGGATGGGAACCTGGTGCTCCGGCGCTCCGTCGTGCCCGCCATGTATACCACCGACCCCGCGGTGATTGTTCAGGATTGCCTGTGCTACTTCATGGAGGCGATGCCGCTGACGCCTTAGGTTGGTAGCCGCCGTCTCCTTTAGCGTTGAAGGCGGGCGTTCTGGCGCCCCCGCTGCGTTGCTTTTCACTACTCGCGGAGTGTGCAACACTGCAGAAAGTCATGTAGTTGCGAATGCCTCGTGACGCGTGGCTCACGAGCCTGGGGAGAGGGAACATGAAAAGTATCACTGCGGGATTTCTGATGGTGGGGTTGCTGGCGTCAACGGCGGCATGGGCCGATAAGGAACTGATCTACGTTGAATTTGCCGGGAGTTGTCCTCAGTACACGATGACGGATGAAGCCAACTGCGAGGGTGCGCCGCACGAGCGGGACAAGAGCTGTCGCAAGACCGGGGAGAAGGTCAGATGGGAGTCTACTGACCGATCGGCTTTTGCGATCGAATTCGAAGGCGCCAATCCAATGGACGCCCGGTGCAGCCTGACGTCGAACAACAACGGCAAAGTGCCGCCTTGCGCTGTCGTCGTCGCAGCAACCAACCCACCAACAGAATACAAATACTCGGTGGTTACGCCGGCTTGCAGTCTCGACCCGAGAATCATCGTTCGCTGAAACCACGACTGTGTGGGGGAGCGGTGGTGGTCCGATGAGCGAAAGGAAACAACCCGGTGGCGGATATATTCGTCAGCTACTCACGACATGATCGCAAGCGGGTCGCGCCCCTCGTCGAGCTCCTTATCGCCCAGGGCTGGACCGTCTGGTGGGACAGAGAGATCAACCCGGGAGAGCGCTTCGAGGAGCTGATCGACAGGGAGATTACCGCAGCCCGGGTGGTGCTGGTGGTCTGGAGCAGGCACTCGATTCCCTCGAGCTGGGTGCGCAATGAGGCTCTGGAAGCCATGGATCGCGAAATCCTGGTTCCGGTCCGTATCGATCGGGGCAGGGTGCCGGTGGCATTCCGTCAGTCTCAGGCCGCAGATCTGACCCGATGGCCAGCACAGGTTGATGAGGCCGAACTCGAACACCTGCTCAGCGCCATTGCGGAAAAGCTCCGCTCGCCTTACAGCCTCGGAAACCTCGGCGACTATCTTTCGTTCGGCAAGCTTTCGTTCGGCAAGCGACGCTCGGGTATTCGGCATCCCGCCTTTCTGGCGATGGCGTTCGCTGCCGTGATGGCGCTCGCGGTCGTTCTCTGGTGGCTCATGGCGCCCCGGCCGCAGACCCCTGAGCTTGCCAGCAGCCTGGCCGTCATGCGGCTGCAGCCGGCTACCGGCTCAGCCACCGAAGCCTTTCTTGCCGACAGCCTGGCAGAGGAGCTGTCTGCACTGCTGGCCGGTGTCGAAGGGCTTCAGGTCAGCAATCGGCTGGCGGCCTGGGAGATGCCCGCCGGGTTGGCGCGTGGCGATATAGCCGATCGTCTCAAGGTCAACTATCTGCTGGAAGGAGAGGTGGTACAGCAGGAGGCAGGCCTGCAGGTGGCGCTGAGTCTGCTGCGGGTTCCGGATGAGGCGGTGGTGTTCTCTGGAACTTATGGGTCGGTCGGCACGGACATTCAGAGCCTGCGCAACGAGATTGCGCTGGCGGTCCTTCAGGCGCTCGGGCTGGATGTCGCCCGCTTATCCAGCGTCTTCGCGGAGCAGCTGCGCGTCACTTCGAATTCGGCTGCCTTCGAGCTCTACCTGCGGGCCAAAGACCTGCTGCGGCGCTCGGGCGAGGCGCCGGAGCTGGAGCGGGCGCGGGATCTGCTGATTCAGGCATCGCAGCAGGATCCGTCGTTCGGCCTGGCGTACGCGGCCATGTGTCGGGCCAATCTCGGCCTGTACAAAGTCAGCGGTGATACCGGCGGTTTTCAGGAGGCCGAGCGCGCGTGCCATCGCGCCATGACACTCAACGAGCGCAGCGCGGAAGTTTATCTGGCGGTCGGGCAGCTGTACGAGTACTCGGGCCAGCACGACAGGGCACGTTCGGAGTACGAGCGCGCGCTGCTTATCGATCCGTTTCTCGCCGAAGCGCTGGTGGGAATCGGCTCCGCGCGGCTCGGTGAGGGTGAGTTGGCAGGCGCAGAAAACGCCTTCCGTCGCGCTGTCGACGTGCAACCCGGCTACTGGCGAGTGCACAACGACCTGGGGCGCTTCCTGCTAGAGACCGGCAGACCCTATGAAGCCATTGAAGCCTTTGCCAGAGTGACCTATCTCGCGCCGAACAATTCCTGGGGATTCAGCAATCTGGGTGCTGCCCGGTTCGGTGTTGGTGATTTCGAAGGCGCTATTCGCGAGTGGCAGCATGCTTTGGAGATCGACAGTGAGAGCGGCGCCCTGTCCAACATGGGGACAGCATACTTTTTCCTGCGGGATTTCCAGGCGGCCGCTGACAAGTACCGCGAGGCCATCGCGCAGGCGCCTTCGGATTTCAGGCTCTGGCTCAACCTGGGTGATGCGCTGCGCTTTATCGACATGCCGGCGCCAGGCGCAACCACGCCTGCAGGCGCGGTCACCGATGCAAGCGCCGCTTATCAGCGAGCGATAGATCTGGCGGCGCGAGAACAGCTCATCAACCCGTCGGAGGCCCTGGCGGTGTCTGCGCAGGCGATGGCGTTCGCCTTTCTCGGTCAGCTGGAGCGAGCAGAATCGCTGATGGCCAAGGCGCTGGCGTTAGAGGATTCGGATCCGGAGGTTCTTTACGACCTCGCGCTTACCAGCATCAGCCTGGGCCGGCCCGAGCAGGCACTCGAGGGGATGTCGCGGGCCGTGGCCCTGGGCTACGCGAAGATCCTGCTGGACCACGACCCAATGTTCGACCCGTTGCGGGGGGATCCGCGCTTTCAACAGCTGGCGTCTGCGGTGGGCGGCTAGCCGCGGCTTGTCTGACGAAGCCGTCGCACGTACGCTGCGCAATTCCTGCAGTAGTGATGTTGCGCTGGATGACGATTGCGTTGAGATGTGTTGGCGTCGTGCTCGTGCTGCTATCCGGCCAGGTATCGGCCGGCTGCGGCAGCGATCGCTGGACCGTGAACGTGGATCAATCCGCCGGTACCGTTCGGCCGGGAACCCTCGAGGCCTGCAGGGGCGATGAGGTGACCTGGACCAGTGCCGGCGCTGCCGGCTTCGACCTGCAGTTCTCCGGCGGCAGGTCGCCGGGAAACCCTCAGAGACGCGGGGCCTGGTTCGTCGTGGCGATCGATGCGCCGCCGGGCAAGTATCCCTACAGCGTGGTTTTTGCTGGCAAACGCCTCGAATCCGCGATCATCGTCAAATAGTTCTCGGGCTTCAGCCCAGAAACTCGCTGGCCAGGTTCTCCACGGACGCCATCACCACGCTTTGCTTGTCCTGGGGCAGCATGGGGATCAACCGATGCACGCCCATCTCGGCGAACGCGTCGACGCTGGCGTGATCCAGCCGGATGCCGGGCGTCAGGCTGATTTCCAGAGGCCCCAGATGCTTGGGGCGGTCCAGCTTTGTGGTCATCCGCCGCAGCCGGGTGAGCACGTCGCGCGTCTGCTCCACGTTCAGGGCAAAACCGTACCAGCCCTGGGCCTTCAGCACGGTGCGCTTGAGGGCGGCATCGCTGGTGCCGCCCACGACGATGGGCGGGCCGCCGGCCTGCACCGGGCGAGGGTAGGCCTGAATGTCGTGAAAGCGCGTGAACCGGCCTTTGAAGTTGGGTTTGTCTTCGTTCCACAGGCAGCGCAAAACGTCGATGGCTTCGTCGGTGCGTGGCCCGCGCTCGGCGAAGGGCGCGCCCAGGGCGAGAAATTCCTGGTGCAGATAGCCGGCGCCGATGCCCATGATCAGCCGTCCTTCGCTCACCGCATCCAGACTGGCCATCTCTTTTGCCAGCACCACGGGATTGCGCTGGGCGATGAGCACGATGCCGGTGCCCAGCTTGATGGTGGATGTCACGCCGGCCAGGAACGCCAGACCCACAGCCGGGTGCAGCATGGGAAAATCCGGGTCCACCGGTGACGGCACCTCCCGGGGGTCCGGTACCACCACATGCTCGCCGGTCCACAGCGAGTCAAATCCCAGCTTCTCTGCCGCGATGGCCAGGCGGCGTGCCACCGATGGTTGCGCGCAGATGCCCGAGCACGCGCCGAACAGTCCGAATTTCATGGTTCTCTCCTAAGCGGCCCGCGTTAAGCGGTTGGTCTTTGATCGCCGACGATGGACACCCGCTCGCCGAAACGCGTTTGCGGATAGTAGTCCCATATGGCGTGGTGCTGAGTGCAGCGGTTGTCCCAGAACGTAAGCGTGTTGGGCGCCCATCGCACCCGGCACGGCAGCCGGACCTCCGTCGCAATGAACTGATAGAGCCCGTCCAGCAGCATGCGGCTTTCCCACGGAGCCAGGCCTTTGATGTGTGAAGTGAAACCGGAGTTGACGAACAGCACCTTGCTGCCGGTTTCCGGATGTCTGGTGATGACCGGATGCTCGTTCTTCGGATACTGCTGACCCTCCGGCGGCGCCACGCCGTAGCCGCCGACGTAGGGCAGGGCGCCATCGTGCACGGCCACCAGGTCGGTTAACAGGTTCTTCATGGTATCTGAGAGCAGCTCGTAGGCGAGCGCCATGTCGGCGAACAGGGTGTCTCCACCGCCACTGTCGGGGGTCTCCTTCATGTAGAGCATGGAGCCCAGCGGCGGGATCTCGTCGCAACTCACATCCGTGTGCCAGCCGTTGCCGGCGGTGTAGCGGGACTCGGCGCTGGTCTTTATGGTGAGAATCTCCGGGTCGCCGCCGTAGCTGTGCTGCATCGGATGTACGTGCAGCGAACCGAAGCGTCGGGCGAATGCCTTGTGCTGGTCGCGATCCAGCTGCTGGTCGCGGAACACCAGCACTTTCCAGTCCAGCCAGGCCTGGTAGATCTCGCTGAACTGCTCGTTGGAGAGCGGTTGCGACAGATCAACCCCGGATACCTCGGCGCCGATGTGCGGCGTGAGGGTGTCGATGTCGATGGTGTGGTAGGTCATGGCTTCTCTCCTCAGGGAGCTTCATTCGGGCAGGCCGAGCACCCGCTTGGCCACGATGTTGGCCTGAATTTCGTTGCTGCCACCGTAGATGGTGGTCGCCTTGGTATGCAGCCACTCATCCGTTGCTTCGAGCTCCGCCGGGTCGAACCCGTCGACACCCAGCCCTCGGGTCCCCATGAGCTCGCGTTTGAGCTCCGCGGTATCCTGCTGCAGCGCGGCGCCGACGATCTTGAAGATGGAGGTTGCCGCG
>JAHEEG010000178.1 GCA_024640825.1 Gammaproteobacteria bacterium | reverse complement strand
GATCTTCTGCATGCCTCTGGCTGCCTCTCGGGCCAGATCCAGCTCGACGTGGTAAGGCAGTATGAGCGGACATGCCGGACTGATGCGCAGCCGCTCGCGCACCGGTACGCCACGTTTCTCCAGACCTTCGACTTCGCTCATGAGGGCGTTGGGTTCGAGCACCACGCCGTTGCCGATGAAGCATTTCACGTCGCGTCGGAGGATGCCTGATGGAATCAGATGCAGAACGGTTTTCTCGCCATCGATGACGAGCGTGTGGCCGGCATTGTGCCCCCCCTGAAACCGGACCACGGCGGCAACCCGCTCGGTCAGCAGGTCCACGACCTTTCCTTTACCCTCATCACCCCACTGGGTACCGATGACAACGACGCTGCGTCCCATGAATCTTTGCCTGTTAGCTCAGAGGTTTGACGGTCCAGCCGTCTTTGGCCTTTTCCAGAATACGATCGCAGCGCGCTGGTGGAGAATCCTCCGCGGAGAGTGCGCAGATCACCACCTCGCCCGACGACCGCAGGGCCTGGACCGCATCGAGTAATTCAGGGAGCCCTGATCGGTGCGGAACCCACACCGCGGGCTCAGTGCTCGGCGCAGCACCCAGGAGATGGTTGAGATTGACGTCGAATCCGGTTGCCGGCCTGGCCCGGCCAAAAGCACCGCCGATACCATCGTAACGGCCACCGCGAGCCATCGCGCTGCCCTGTTGCGCCTCGTAAGCACTGAAAACCGGCCCGTTGTGATAACCGTAACCGGCGAGCTCAGAAAAATCGAAACGCAGCTCCACTTCCGGGCAGCGGCTCTGCACGGCATCGGCCAACTGCTCCAGGGCGTCTACCGCCTGCAGAGCACCTTCTGGCGCCTGCGCAAGCGCTGCTCGCGCCTCGGGGAAGATATCTCGACGACCCATGAGGGTGGGCAGCCGCACGAGCAGGGCGGTTCCCTGCTGCGCCCCTAGAATCTCGGCAATATCGGTTTCGGCCTTATTCTGTACTGCGGCGAAAAGAGCGGGCTCCCGGCTTGGCGCAATGTCCAGAGAAGACAGCAGGTTTCGGTAGATGCCCATATGACCAAGCACCAGCACGGGCTTCGTGATCTTTGCGCTGCGCAGAGTTTCTACGAGCAGCGCAATCACCTCGGCATCCGCTGCCAGAGACGTGGCGCCGAATATTTCCGCGCCGGCTTTGAGCGGTAGCCGGGACTCGAGTGCTGAAGCGGGGTTGGCGTGAACCACCGTTCCCGCATAGCAGAGTCGGTGTACGCCGTTGCCATCGAGACTGTGGGCATCTATGCGTGCCGCCTGAGACGTCATATCTGCCCGTACGCCCAGCAGACGACCCGTACGCTGATCGATCACCTTGAAGGTTTGAAGATCCAGGTCTGAACCGGATCCCACCTGAAGCGATTCCAGATACTCGATGATCGGCGGTTCCACATACTCGAAACCCCAGGTCCGGAAAACATCCAGCACCCGCCTGCGTATGCCTTCCAGCTGCCAGGCCGCCGGCGGAAGCAGCTCGTCCACACCTTCGGGAAGCAGCCAGTAGTTCTGGTCGGTCACGACAATCTGCCTAGCGCAACAGGTACAGCATCAGCGTACCCGTCAGCATGCTGCCAAGCCCGACGATGCGAATGGTTCGATCATCTGTCTGGGCCAGCGAAAATGCCATGTGTCGCCAGCGAGCCGGGGCTAAAAACGGCAGCAGCCCTTCGATGACAAGCACCAGGCACAGGGCTACGCCCAATTCGTTCCACATGAGGGGATCCCGTGATCGCCCGGATCAGGATCCCCGATCCAGATACTTAAAGAATTCGCTCTTCGGATCGAGAACCAGCAGATCACCCTTGTCCTTGAAGATGTTCACATAGGCGTTGATACTGCGGTAGAACTGATAAAACTCCGGATCCTGATTAAACGCTTCGGCATAAATGGACGCGGAGCTGGCATCGCCATCACCACGAGTTTCCTCGGCCTGACGGTAGGCTTCAGCCTCAATTACCACAGTCTGCCTCTCCGCGTCGGCACGTATCCCCAAGGCAAGCTCGCGCCCGGTAGCCCGATACTGTCGGGCTTCGATCTGTCGCTCCGAGTTCATCCGATCATAAACCGAGTTGGAAACATCGGGGGGCAGATCGATACGCTTGACCCGCACGTCTATCACCTCGATACCGGCGGCTTCCGCCATTACCCGGTTGAGCTGGTCCTTGAGGTCCTGCATCAGCTGGTCCCGCTCGCCGGAAACCACCTCGTGCATATCGCGCCGGCTGATCTGATTCCTCAGGCCTTCATTGATTCGCTCCTGAAGCACACGTTCGCCCACCCTCTCATCGAAGCGCGTGGCTTCGTAGTAGCGCAGGACGTCTGAAATGCGCCACTTGGCGAAGGAGTCGACGATGAGCGGCTTCTTTTCAACCGTAAAATAGGTTTCCGGCGTAGAGTCGAGGGTGAGTACCCGACCGTCCGCCTTGTTGACCGATTCCGCGATGGGCATCTTGAAATGCAGGCCCGGCGTTACGTCAGCCGTGCTTACCGCTCCGAAACGCAGCAGAATCGCCCGCTCAGTCTGGTGCACGGTGTAAACACTGTTGCTCAACAGCAGGATCGCGACGACGGCGATAGCAATGAGAATGGTATTTCGCAGATTCATGTGATGTTCCCGGTTTCGTTCAGCGCTGTTCCCGGACCCTGCCGGCAGCTATGCGATCGTTCAACTCGCGCACGATGGAATCAGCAATGCTGCTGACCGACTCCTCGGTCACGCCGGCAGAAGACCCGCTGCCACCCTGACCAAGCCGGTCCAGAGGCAGGTACATGATGTTGTTGCCGCTTTCGACGTCAATCATGACCTTGCTGGATTTGCTCAAAACCGATTCAAGGGCATCGATGTAAAGCCTGTCGCGGGTAACCTCCTTGGCCTGCCGGTACTCGGACAGTAGCTTGGTGAAACGCTCCGCTTCACCTTGCGACCGGGCAACCACCCGGTCGCGATAGGCGTTTGACTGCTCGATGAGCTTCTGCGCCTCACCGCGGGCTTCGGGGATGATGCTTTCGGCATAAGCATTCGCCTCGTTGATGAAGCGCTGCTCGTCTTCTTTGGCCTTCTGCACGTCGTTAAACGCATCCGCCACCTGGCTGGGGGGGGCGCTGCGATCGATGTTGACCTTGTCGAGCCTTATTCCCGTACCGTAGTTGTCGAGATAGGACTGCAGCCGTTCCTGGACTTCAACGGCGATGGCCTCACGGCCTGCGGTGATGACATCATCCATTGCCGAGCTGCCGACGACGTGGCGCAGCGCGCTTTCCGTGGCCTGATCGAGGCTTGTTCTGGGATTGCGCACGTTGACGAGGTAGGCAACCGGGTCGTTGACTACGTATTGCACGGTGAGCGCCACATCGACGATATTCTCATCCTCCGTGAGCATGAGGGCCTGATGCTGATGAGAATTGACCCGGGTGACGTTCACTTTCTGTACCACGTCTATCAGCGGGGGATTCCAGTGCAGACCCGGCACTACGCCAACCTCCTGAACTGCCCCAAACCTGAATACCACGCCTCGCTCACCCTGATCGATCTGATACAGGCCGAAGAATCCGTAAATCAACGCCGCCACCAGCAGAATCAAACCGAACATGCCGGAGCTGAAGCCGACACCTCCCCCACCGCCCGCACCGCCGCCAAAAATGCCCGAGAGCTGCGCCTGCAGCTTCTTGAAGGCTTCGTCTAAATCGGGCGGCCCCTGGTCACCACGGCTACCCCAGGGGTCTTTATCGCCGCCACCTGGCTCGTTCCACGCCATTTAACACTGCTCCACTTGACTGAAAACTTACGGCAGATCGCCGGGCAGGGCGGGAATTCTAGGATCGCGTCCACGGCCCTGCAACAGCACTTTCGGCTGCATGGCCAAACGCGACAGCAAATCCTGATCTGCCCGGACCATCAACGCCAGACTACCGTCCTCCTGAACCCGCTCGCTGAGCACCGCACCTAGTCGGTAAAGCCAGGCGCGTGTTCGGCCCGCTTCGGGCGGCAATAATACTTCAGTCGGTGCGGTGACTCCGAGTCTCGAAGCAACAGCCTCCAGCAGCGCATCCAGGCCCTGCCCGGTTCGTGCGCTCACCGGCATCGACGTATTGCCAACATCGAACTGCGCTTCGGCACCGACAGGCAGCGCATCGATCTTGTTATACAGCATGATAGTGGGCAAATCGCTGGCTCCGATTTCTTCGAGCACTTCGTTTACCGTTCTGATCCTCGCCTCCACGTCCGGAGCGCTGGCATCCACGACATGCAGCAATAGATCCGCGTTCGCTACTTCCTCCAGGGTTGCCTTGAAGGCTTCCACCAGGGAGTGGGGCAGGTGGCTGATGAATCCGACCGTATCGGTGAGAACCACCTCGCCAATGCCGGGAATGGGCAGCTGCCGCATGGTTGGATCCAATGTTGCAAAGAGCTGATCTTCGGCCACCACACTGGCGGCGGTCAGAGCGTTGAAAATGGTAGATTTTCCAGCATTGGTGTACCCCACCAGCGATACCACCCGGACCCGGTCGCGGCGTCGTCGCTTCCGCCCCTGACCCCGTCGGCGGGCCACGCCTACGAGCTTCTTCTGCAGCGTTTTTACGCGCTCACCGAGCATGCGCTGGTCCATCTCGAGCTGCGTTTCCCCCGCACCCCGCAGGCCGATTCCGCCTTTTTGCCTATCGAGGTGAGTCCAGCCGCGCACCAGCCGGGTCTGCGCGTGCTTGAGCTGTGCCAGTTCCACCTGCAGCTTGCCCTCATAGGTGCGGGCCCGATCTGCGAATATGTGAAGTATGAGTTCGGTGCGGGTCATGACCCGACAGTGCAGCGCCTGCTCCAGGTTGCGCTGCTGACCGGCCGAGAGTTCATTATTGACCAGCAACAGATCCGAGTCCGACGCCTGCAGACAGGCTTCGATCTCGCGCAGCTTCCCTTCGCCGATAAAGAATCGTGGGTGCGGGGCAATGCGCGTGGCGCTGAGGGTCTCTGTGATATCGACACCCGCGGTCAGCGCAAGGTCTGCGCACTCTTCCACAGTGTCCAGCGCTTCGCCTGGGGCCGGACCCTTGAAATTAACGTGCAGCAGCACCGCGCGGCGGCCTGCTTCGGGACGTTCAAAAAACAACTATGCTCCTCAGCAGCCCGCTCTACTCTGGCTGCGAAGCCAGGGTCTGGGGAGCAGGCCCGCTGCTAATCGCCCGCTGGCTCGTCGGAGGCAGCGCCGGGTTGCGAAAGCTTGACATTCCGAGCGGGAACGACGGTGGAAATGGCGTGCTTGTAAACCATCTGGCTGACGGAATTGCGCAACAGAACGACAAACTGATCGAAAGACTCGATTTGCCCCTGAAGCTTGATGCCATTGACTAGATATATTGATACAGGAATCCGTTCTTTTCGCAGCGTATTGAGATAAGGGTCTTGTAGTGAGTGCCCTTTTGACATGGCAGTCTCCTTGCGCAGGCTGGCCTTTATGTTTATCAGCAGCTCTTATGACTATAGGGGTTACGCACCGCTCGCTCGTAAACAGTTGACCTCAAACGAGGCCCTCAAGTTCAAAGTGATTGGGCGTGCTGGTCTGACCAAAGCTCTGTACGCAGCGCGCCTTCCAGCAAGTTACCTTCTAGCAGTTTCCTAGCAATTTGCTTGTCGGCAATCTAAGCATGCATCCAATCAAGTTTTATTAATATGGGGGTACCCTCAGCATATTTCAAGCTGGCTGTCTCGGAGCAATCTATCGGCGACGTCCGACGATGCCCCCCAGGGAATGCTGCGCACCTGCGGCCAGCTGCGCAGCCAGGTCAGCTGCCGCTTAGCCAGTTGCCGCGTCGCCGCGGCCCCGGCCTGGACCAGCGCCTCGTAAGTAAGGTTGCCTTCCAGAAACTCCCAGACCTGCCTGTACCCGACAGAGCGCATGCTTGGCAGCGCCAGGGAAAGGTCGAATCGCGCCCGCAGGCTCAGCACCTCGTCGACCAAGCCTGCTTCAAGCATTGCTGAAAAGCGCCCGTTTATCCGCTCGTGCAGCACGCGTCGGTCGTCAGGGACCAGCGCCACCTCTACGAGGTTCACCCCCAACCTGCGACCAACGTTCTGGTCCTTCTGCTGGCGCCAGTAGTCGGAGATCGGGCGTCCGGTAGACCGGAATACTTCCAGAGCTCTGATCAGCCGCTGCGAATTGTTCGGATGAATCCTCTGGGCGGCCCGCGCGTCCACGCGGTTCAGTTCCTCGTGCAACGCCTGCCATCCGACCCGCTCCGCTTCCTGCTGGATCTGCGCGCGCAGGCCTGGATCCGCTTCCGGCAGCTGAGCCAGCCCCTCCCGGAAAGACCTCAGATAAAGCATGGTGCCACCAACCAGTATCGGCAGGCGGCCCTTCGCCAGAGCAAGCGTCACAGCCTGATCCGCATCGCTGAGGAAACTTGCTGCCGAGTACCTTTCAGTGGGATCACGGATATCCAGCAGCGCGTGAGGGAAACGTTCCAGCACCTCGGTCGACGGCTTCGCGGTCCCGATATCCATTCCCCGGTATACCATCGCCGAATCCAGGCTGATCAGATCCACGGGCAACCGCGCCGCCAGGGCCAGCGCCACCTCAGTCTTGCCGACGGCGGTGGGGCCCACCAGAGCGAGCACGGTGGCACGGGGTTCCAAGGCTCGACCCGTTTACTGGCCGCGGAGAAAGAGGCGGTCCAGATCTGCCATGGACTGCACGAAATAAGTCGGACGACCGTGGTTGCACTGTCCGGCGTTCTCGG
>JAHEEG010000003.1 GCA_024640825.1 Gammaproteobacteria bacterium | reverse complement strand
TCTGGCAAATTCTGCTGCCAGCGCAGGATACGCCTCTTCATATCGGGCGAATCGCTGATTCCAGGACTGCTGCGCCGCACGGCCCTGAGCCCGGCAATCCCAATCTTCGTAAAGGTTATGCGGTATCTCGAACGGTCCGTAACCCCAATCCAGCCGTTCGCGGGCAGCGGCAACTTCTTCGGCGCCGAGCGGCGATCCGTGGACGCCGGCCGAACCCTGTTTGTGCGGCGCGCCGAAGCCGATCGTCGTTTTACAGCAGACGAGCGTGGGCCGTTCGGACTGGCTCAGCGCGTCGTCCAACGCCCGGCGGATGGCGTCTCCATCCTGACCGTCTACATCACGTATCACCCGCCAACCATAGGCCTCGAAACGCGCCGGCACGTCTTCCTGAAACCAACCGGACACATCCCCGTCAATGGAGATGCCATTGTCGTCGTATAAGCAGACCAGCTTGCCGAGCTTGAGGGTCCCTGCCAGGGAGGCGGCCTCGTGGGAAACCCCTTCCATGAGGCAGCCGTCGCCCGCCAGCACCCAGGTGCGGTGGTCAACGATGGACAACCCGTCCCGGTTGAATTCCGCCGCAAGGCGCGATTCGGCGAGCGCCATGCCTACAGCGTTCGCAATGCCCTGACCAAGCGGGCCGGTGGTGGTTTCAACGCCCGGGCACTCCCCGTACTCTGGGTGCCCGGCGGTAGGCGAATGCAACTGGCGGAACGCCCGCAGATCATCCAGGGACAGTGCGTAGCCGGAGAGATGCAGCACGCTGTAAAGCAGCATGGAGCTGTGCCCGTTGGACAGCACGAACCTGTCCCGGTCCGGCCAACGCGGGTCTTCCGGATTGTGTTTCAGCACCTCGCGCCAAAGTACCTCGGCAAGATCCGCGAGACCCATAGGCGCGCCGGGGTGGCCGGAATTGGCGGCTTCAACAGCATCCATAGCGAGCGCTCGAATGGCGTTCGCCCGTTCTATTCTCGTAGACATAGTTCCCCAGTCCGTTGGGCCGTGAATTCGGCGCTTTCGCTATGATCGGTCAATTGGCCCTTCATCAATTGAAGGGGCCGCTATTTTCGCCACTAGCGATGCCCACTGCAATTGAACCTTGTCCTGATAAAAGGCACAGGTAAATGATTACATCTTTATACCGAACGGGTAGCAATCGACCTTGCCAACTGGGCTAAAATGCGCCGCTTACCGCAGCCGTAAGCACAGGAAACCAGACGCGATGAGCGATTACAGCGTATTCACCTCGGAATCCGTTTCCGAAGGTCACCCCGACAAGATGGCAGATCAGATCTCTGACGCCGTGCTTGACGCCATGCTGGAACAGGACCCGGAATCCCGCGTGGCCTGCGAAACGCTGGT
Source organism: Gammaproteobacteria bacterium (assembly GCA_024640825.1). Classification (GTDB taxonomy): domain Bacteria; phylum Pseudomonadota; class Gammaproteobacteria; order Pseudomonadales; family Azotimanducaceae; genus UBA7803. The sequence goes on along the minus strand of JAHEEG010000003.1, from coordinate 68,213 downwards.
CAAAAACAGCCTGATAGTGATCGCAGGAGAGATCCGCTCCAAAGCGGATGTCAATTTCGACCAGCTTGTTCGCAGGGTGATCCGGGAAATCGGTTACACCAGCTACGAACTCGGATTTGATGCTGATGATTGCACGGTCATCAACGCGCTGGGACAGCAGTCGCCCGACATCGCCATGGGCGTAGACGAATCCTCTGAACACGAGCAGGGTGCGGGAGACCAGGGCTTGATGTTCGGCTACGCCACCAGCGAAACCGACGTCATGATGCCGGCGCCCATCACCTTCGCTCATCGGCTCGTAAAACGTCAGGCTGAAGTCCGACGCTCCAGCCTCAAATTTCTGCGTCCCGACGCAAAAAGCCAGCTTTCCTTCCACTACGATGAGGCCGGCCATCCGGTGGGTATCGACGCGGTCGTTCTCTCCACTCAGCACGATCCGGACGTCACCCAAGCACAGCTCAAAGAGGCGGTAATGGAAGAAGTCATCAAACCCGTCCTGCCCGGCAACTGGCTGTCAGAGCGCACAAAAATCTATATCAATCCCACAGGACAGTTCATCATCGGCGGCCCGGTGGGAGATTGTGGTCTCACAGGGCGCAAGATCATCGTCGATACTTACGGTGGTATGGCCCGGCACGGCGGCGGTGCATTTTCCGGTAAAGACCCCTCCAAAGTTGACCGGTCAGCCGCTTACGCCGGCCGCTACGTGGCCAAAAACATCGTCGCAGCCGGGCTGGCGGACCGCTGTGAGATTCAGATCAGCTACGCCATAGGCGTCGCCGATCCGACCTCGATCAGCATCAACACGTTCGGCACGGGCAAGCTTGCGGACGAGAAAATCGTTCATCTGGTACGTGAGCACTTTGATTTGAGGCCCAAGGGCCTGATCGCCATGCTGGACCTCAAGCGGCCAATCTACCGAGCAACTGCCGCGTACGGTCATTTCGGCAGAACCGAAGAGGCCTTCACATGGGAGCGTACGGACAAGGCTGAAGTTCTGGCCGCAGCCCTGAAATAGCGGAACCACCGGGCTGAAAGGCCGGTCGATAACCTGAACCAGACGCTCGAACAATACGCCCGAATTAGAAGGAGAGATGAGCCAGCACCCCTCAACAGCGTCGATCCCACGGCTGAGCTTCGAGTTTTTCCCGCCGCGCACGGAAGGTGGAAAGGCGAGTCTTGGACGGGTCGCGGAAAAGCTGAATCAGCTGCAACCAGCGTTCTTCTCCTGTACCTACGGGGCCGGTGGTTCTACCCGCGACGGCACCTGTGAAACGGTCAAGCAGCTTCTGGACATGGGAATTGACGCCGCCCCCCATCTATCTATCGGCGCGGACGACGAACAACAGACATTTGCGCTGCTGGACCAGTATCGGGACATGGGTGTCAGACGCATCGTCGCTCTGCGCGGCGACCTGCCGTCAGGCATGGGGCGTACGCGCATCGTAAACAACGCCGAATCCCTGGTGAAGCGGATCCGCGCCCACTCCGGAGACCACTTCCAGCTGGAGGTGGCCGCCTATCCGGAAACCCATCCGGATGCCCGATCGCCCGCGGAAGATCTGAGGTTCTTCAGCGAGAAGGTGAACGCGGGCGCCAACGGGGCGATTACCCAGTATTTTTTTAATCCCTACGCCTATTTCGATTTCATGGACCGCTGCAGCCAGGCCGGTATTGACGTACCTATCGTCCCGGGAATTTTGCCCATAACCAACTATGAGGGGTTGATCAGAATTTCCGAAAAGTGCGGGGCCGACGTCCCCCGCTGGTTGCGTAAGCGCCTTGAAGAACTGCAGGAGGATGAAGCCGGCTTGAAATCCTTCGGCGTAGATGTCATCACACGCCTTTGTGAAGACCTCCTGGCTGCCGGGGCACCAGGACTCCACTTTTACACTCTGAATCGTTGGGGTGCGAGCCTCGCGGTATGCAAAAATCTCGGGCACTGGGCCTGACCGGCAAACCTGGCCCGATCATCTCCAATTTCCCCGCGGGCGGGGGGGCATGAAACACCGGCTGTACATCCCACCGCCGCTGGAAACAGGCCAGACCATACGCCTGGAAACACCAAGGGCGCACTATCTCACTCGAGTCCTGCGTTTGCGTACAGGAAGCAGCCTGCTGTGTTTCGACGGTCGAGGTTCAGCCTGGCGAGCCGAGGTAGAGGACGACCGGGCGCGATCGGCAAGCCTGCGGGTCCTGGAGCTTGCTGAGCAGCAGCCCAGGCCTCAACCGCAGCTGCATCTGGTACAAGGCCTGCTGAAAGGCAATTCCATGGATCAGGTGATGCAGAAAGCAACCGAGCTGGGTGCCACCAGGCTGTGGGTGATAGACGCGGTGCGCAGCAACGTTTCTACCGCCGGCGACCGGCTGGAGCGCAAGCTTGAGCACTGGCAGCGGATCATCGAAAGTGCCTGTGAACAGTGTGGCCAACTGCATCTGCCACAGCTGCAGGAGCCCCAGACGCTGCAAAGCTTCCTGGATTCACCTCCGGAGGCGAATCTCATCATGCTCTCCCCTGGGGCAGCGGCACTGCCGCTGGACCTACCGGCAAGATCGCTCGCTATGCTGGTCGGACCCGAGGGTGGCTGGAGTGACGAAGAAATGGCGCTTGCAGAAGCGCGGGGGGTCAGATTCGCCGGTCTGGGCGGCCTCGTGCTTCGCGCGGAAACCGCGCCGCTGGCCGCGTTAGCGGCGGTTCGGCACGGGTGGGGCTGGTCGTGAAGAACTGGGGTGCCGGGTCAGCTGCCGATGCTGCTAGCCTGACTTTCGAGATAGGCAAGATTGGGAATCGAGGCGCTTTCGGTACCCAATCGAACCACCGAGGCCTCGGCTTTGCCGGGGCGACCCTCCGCAGCAACCAGGTCTGCATCCGAAAGCTGCACCATGCGAGGCAATCCATCGGTCGCAAGCGCATAGAAGGCAACGCCGCCGCTACCCTGCGTGCGATTCATCACTACCAGACACCGTCCTGAACCCGGCGTATCTGCGGACGGTTGATTGAGACGCTCGAACCGGATCACCGGCACCGTTTCACCGCGCCAGCCCAGCTCACCCAAGCACCACCCGGGGCCGTCTTTCAGCGGTTTGATTCTGCGCCAGGGCAGAATTTCCGCTATGCAAACACTGGGCAGCAGCAGCTGCAATCCCTGGAGCGGAATGATCACACAGGAAAGTTCAGAGAGTTTTTGTGCCACTGCAGCCGTCATCGCCGTACTGTCAGCTCACCAGCTCGTCTATGCTGGCGAGCAATTCACTCTCCTGGAAAGGCTTGCCCAGAAAACGATTCACGCCAAGGCCGAGGGCACGCTCCTGATGTTTCTCTCCCGTGCGCGAGCTGATCATGATAATGGGAAGGTCTGCCAGGCGGTCGTCGTGACGCACCTGCCGGGCAACCTCGAAGCCATCCATTCTGGGCATCTCGATGTCCAGGAGCATGACATCAGGCCGACGTTCCTGAAGCATCGCCACGGCTTCGATGCCGTCCTTGGCTACCATCACATCCATACCCTGACGTTCCAGCAACCTTGACGTCACTTTACGCACCGTCACCGAGTCATCGACAACCATGATGGAACGAGTCCGCGGCGCGCCGGTTCGGGGGCGTCTACCCACCGCCAGGCTATCGTTGCCTTGAGTTCGAATGAGAGCCAGAAGATCGAGGATCACCACGACGCTACCGTCACCAAGAATGGTAGCGCCGGAAATGCCTCCAACCCCTGCAAACTGAGGACCAAGGCTCTTTACCACGATTTCCCTGCTGCCCTGGACACCATCTACGTGAACAGCCACCGCATACTCGCCGGACCGCACCAAAACTATGGGCACTGAGGTACGCTGCCCCTGTGGGTGATACTCCCGACCGAGAAAATTGCCCAGGTAACGCACCTGATACGGCACGCCCGCATACTCGAACGTGTTGCCATCCGGCGCGTAGAGCTTTTCCAGCTGCTCCGGGCTGAGCAACACGATGCCCTCGATGGTATTCAGAGGAATTGCATAAAGATCGTCGCTGACAGAAACCATCAGCGCCCGATTCACCGATACCGTGAAAGGCACTCGCACCACGAAGCGAGTGCCTTTCCCAGGCTGGGAAAATATGTTGATGCTGCCCCCAAGCTGCTTGACTTCGCTATGGACAACATCCATTCCGACGCCGCGGCCGGATATCTGGGTTACGGATTTGGCGGTAGAGAAGCCGGGCGCCAGCACGAACTGGCTGATCTCGTCGTCCTGCAACTCGGCACCCGGGGTCATAAGCCCACGCTCGACAGCCTTAGCGCGCACGGTCTCGACATCGATACCAGCGCCGTCATCGCTGATCTCGATGACGACATCGCCACCTTCGCGGGCCAGCCGGAGATCCACTCGCCCGGCGACTGGCTTGCCGAACGCCTTACGCTGTTCGGAAGATTCGATGCCATGATCTACGGCGTTGCGCAGCATGTGCTCCAGCGGCGGCACCATACGCTCCAGCAGGTTCCGGTCAAGCTCACCGTCGACATTGAAGGCGTGCAGCTCCACTTCCTTGTCTAGCTCCTTGGAAACCTGGCGCACGGTGCGCCGAAGCCGGGGCAGTAGGCGGCTGAACGGAACCATGCGCGATCGCATCAGGCCTTCCTGCAGTTCCGTATTCAGTCTGGCCTGCTGGAGCAGAAGCGTCTCTGACTCCCGGGCCTTGAACAGAAGCGTGTCCTTGAGATCAAGCATGTCGGACGCGCTTTCCGACAGGGCACGTGATAGCTGCTGAAGCTGCGAGTAACGGTCCATCTCCAGGGGATCAAATTCTTCGTAGCTGGGACCTTCTACACGATCCTGGCGGAACAGTATCTGCGCTTCCGTTTCGATCTCGAGCCGCCGCAGCTGCTCCCGAAGGCGCTCGATGGTGGTTTCCATTTCATCCAGCGAGCTGGTGAAGTCGCTCATACCCTGTTCGATTCGGGCGCGGACAATGCTGCTCTCACCCGCGAGGTTCACGAGTTCTTCAAGGAGCCCGGCGCCGACTCTGACCATCTCCTGCGGGGCCCGAGGTTCAACCTGCGGTTCAGCAGTCGCGGGCACCGTCGAGGGTCCCGCCGTGAACGCAGTCGCAGGCGTCGCCTCCGGCTCCTCGTTGGCCGCTGCGCGAGCTGACTCGACACGCAGCTCAGCAACAGCCGGGTGTTCGAGGGGCTCGTCGGCATCGGCCTCGACATCCTGATCGTCGGTCGTCGGGGCAGCTGGAGCCGTCTCCACGGCGGCCGTCTCCACGGCGGCCGTCTCCACGGTACGCAGGAGCGGCACCTCGTTGTCGTCCTGGGTGGCCAGATCATTCGCCGCTATTGGCACGGCCTGTTGCGTCGGATCTCCGCCGGCCAATGCCTCACGAGAGCGCGTGATCAGCCCTGTGATCTCGTCATATTTCGCGTGCAGCGCGCCGAAGAGCGTCGCGTCGGCCGGGGAACCGCTGTCCTGGAAGTCGATGAGGAAAGACTCGAACTCGTGGGTATGATCGCCCAGAAGGACCAGCCCTGCGAGCCGGGCACCGCCCTTAAGCGTGTGCAGGCTGCGCAGCAGATTCTCAAGATGCAGCAGGTTGTCCGGGGTCTCGGACCATTCATGAATAGCCTGGTCCAACTCCTCAGCAATCTCTTCCGCTTCTTCAAAGAAGACCTCGATGATCTCTTCATCGACATCATCAATGTTCACCTCGAACGACTCGACCACAGAGGCCTCCGGAGACGCCCCGTGGGGCACCTCCTCCCGCTGCGGGCTCTCTGGTGCCGGCGCTTCCGATTCCGGTGCTGCCCCCTGTCCCTCCTCCCGTTGTGGCGCTTCCTGTTGTTCCGAGTCTTTTTCCACAGGTGCTGGCGAAGGCGCCTCAGAGGCTGGCTTGCGGCCCGGCATCGTAAAGATCTCGGCCGCCGTTTCTTCCATGCTGAAATCGGGAGTTTCGAACTGATCGCTGTCCAGCATCTCGTCCGCTTCCAGCGTCTCTTCCGCGTCCGATTCCGTCGGCGTCAGGCCCTCTACCGAGGCCTGCACCTCCAGATCGGGCTTAACGACCTGATCCGCCGCAATGGTGTCGACGTACTGGAGCAGCTTTTCATGTCCCCTGGCGAACACATCACGTTCCCGTTCGCACAGGCTTTCAAATTCAAAGCGTTCATGCGCTTCCCTGAGGGCGAGCGAAAGACTGGCAACCGGCTGATGGTCCCGCTCTTCGGCGACTTTTTGTATATGGGCGAGCGCCTCTCTCAACTGTTCCCCGAATGACAGGTCGACCGCACCCTCGTGCCACGCCGTCAAAAACTCCGGCACTTTGATGACCACTTCCAGGGCATTCAGCTCAAGCAGCGGGTCTGGACCCCGGCTAGCCTCAGGCGCAACCATCAGCAGCCGATCCGCCTCCGCAATGAGCTGGAACTGTTCCTCCGGCTCCAAGCCTTTCTTCAAATCCTCAACCATGGACGAGAGCGCGGCCACGACCTGGCGGAAGAACTCGCCAGCTTCGCCGTCGACCCTGGTTTCCTTGCCCGATTGCCGCGCGGCCTGCGCGAGCTCGTAAACCGGGCTGGCCAGCTCGGCGATCGTCTGAATTCCGGCCATCGCAGCGCTTCCCGCGAGCGTGTGGAGCGCGCGCATGGCCTCCTCGCCGAGCTGGAATCCGCTTTCGTCTGCAGCGACGCCAAGAGCGGCAAGGTGCTGTTCCGCCTCTACTACGAAGAGATCCCAGCCGTCCGGCAAGACCGTGACTTCCGGCGCTTGCGCTGAGGTCGCCGCGGTCTCGATCTCCTGAAGGTCCGCGGGGGCGGATCCAGATTCATCCACCGCGTGGCGAGCGGGCTTACCGGCCTCCGCGCTTGCAGCTTCCGCCAGGCTGCCCCCAGAAGCCAGCACATCCGCGTGCTCCATGATCTGACCCACAGGCTGCATGTCCGGCGCTGTTTTTGCCTCGTAAGCGTCTCGCAAAACAGGCGCCAGCTTCCGGGCATCGCGAATCACCGCGGGGAAATCTGCCGTCGCAACCACCGTTGCGTCGATAATGCGATTGAGCATGTTCTCTACGGACCATGCCAGCTCACCCAGCACGTTGGCACCCACCATCCGTCCGCTACCCTTGAGGGTGTGGAAGGCGCGCCGAATCTCTCCCAGCGGATGCTCCTGCTGGAGGTCCGCCTCCCATGCGGGCAGATGGCGGTCGATGCTTTCCAGGACCTCATCTACTTCCTCGACGAAGATCTCGACGATCTCATCATCGGTCTCAAACGTATCTGCAAGGGAAGCCGTGCGTGTGGCTGCGGCCACAGGTGCGGCCCTAGGCGCAGGCGTGACGGCGGTCGAACCCGGCTGCTCAAAAGGCTCTGGCTCGCCGTCCCCGGACTCCGCTAGCGCCTCTGAGGCCGCATTCCCGGCGTCTGAAAGAGCCGGAGCCTCGGGGGCAGCCTCCGCCATGTCCTCGGAGAAATCTTCAAACTCGTCGGGCTCGTCCGCAGCTTCTCCAGAGGGGCCCCCGATATCCTTCGAAGAGATGGCCAGGTCGTCAAAGATGGCGTTGGCCAGATCGAAACTGGCGTGGCTGTCCATCTCCAGGGGGGGTTCCTCCACGCTGGCCCCGACGCTCTCAACATCGACCTCCTCAGCCGCTCCATACAGGGCATCCTCGGCTGCAGCGTCAATTTCCGCAGCTGCGGCCAGCGGAGTTGTCTCCATGCCTTCCGTTCCGTCAGGCAGAGAGATTTCCAGCTCGTTGTCGAAGGACGGTTCTGCTTCAGGGACGCTCAGAAATTCAGCGCCCGGCTCCTCCTTCGATGTCTCTGCCGGCTGCGCTGCACCCGTTGGCGTGGCGACTGACGGCATGTCCTCACCGGAGCCCAGACTCTCGAGGCTGCGCTGCACCACTTCCAGCACATCGGTGGCACCAGCCGGATTGTCGTCTGCCAAGCGCTCCAGGTAGTAGTCGATTCCGCTGATCGCGTCGGCCAGCAGATCCAGCTCCTCCCAGTTGGGAACATGGCCCTGCAACAGTTCCTGTTTGACATAGAGATTGCAGCGGTCAAGAAGCTCGGCACCCCGCGACAGCGGTATCAACCGTAAGGCACCGCTGAGCTCTTCGAGCTCCGCGGGTACCATCTCGATGTGACGCACGTCCCATTGAGAGGTCACAAAATCGACAATGGACTGCTTGACCGTCTCAAGGCCATGGCGAGTTTCAAGGGCGACAGCTCTGTGCGCGTCATCGGTGATCTGCGCCACCTCGCTCTTGCCACTCTGGGCAAAGCTGGCAAGATTTTCGTCTACCCTCATCAACGCGCCAGCAACGGTGAGAATTTCTGCCTGCCCGACCTTGCCGGACTCGATCATTCCGTTGATCTGATCGACCTGGTCAGAGACCATGGTGCGAGAGCTTTCAAATCCCAGCAGAGACAGCGTGCTGCCAATCTGTTTCAGCGGCGCCAGAAGCGCGTCCAGCTCCGCCATTTCCCCGTTGTCGGCACGGACAAACAGGTCCAGTCTATCCTTTATCAGAGCAAGCTCTTCGCGCAATGCCAGCGCCGCACTGACAAGGGCCTGACGACCAGAGATGCTGAGCCCATCTGCCTGCTTGAAGCGAGCAGCGGCACCCTTCAGATCGGAAAGCAGCGGGCTGCGATAGCCCCGCGACTCGGCTGCATCGAGAAGCTGCCTGACGAGAGCGATGGGAACCGGCCGCCTCAGCGCCTCGCCGCCCCGCTGTGCCAGCTCGCGGATCTCTGAATCCACTCGCCGCAACAGCTTCACCATATCGCTGTCGAGAATGCCCAACTCTTCACCGCCGGCCGCTTCGGCCAGGCTTGCGACGAACACGGCAAAAGCCTGCCATTGCGCCTCAAACGGCGTACCTTCACAAACTCGCCGAAGGCCCTGAGCTACTTTGCCCAGGGTATCGAGGGACTTCGACAGATCCTCGCCCTTGAGCACGGAGAGCAGCACCTGCTGATAAACGCCCCGTATTCTGCGAGCCTTGTCCATCCCGTCGATAGCGGTGAAACGCTCTACCGCAGCATCGCCAACGGCACCCGAGAGGCTGGCGACGCTGGTCTCATCGACAATGGGCGTCTCGCCGAGATAGGCGCGCAGTTCATTGACCAGCGGCAGCATGGGTGAGGTGGAATCAGGCAATCCTGCCTGCAGCTCATCCAGATAGCCAGGCAACTCAAGAATCCCCTGCATCAAGGTCTGGCAGGCAGCCGCCACATCGGCCAGCCGACTCTCGGACAACGCCTCGGCAAGTCGTTCGAGATGATCCGCCAGCAACGTGACGCCCGTCAGCTCGAGCATTACCAGCGTGCCGTGCGCCTGATGCAAACTGTTGAGGCAGTCGTGCAAACTGCTGGCAGCACGGTCTCCCTCAACGGTCGGTTCCTCCTCAAGCAATTCTGCATACGCCTCAAGCGACTGACGTGCCTGGTTCAGCGTTTCCAGAAGCTCGCTCTTGATCCAGTCAAGGGCGAAGTTTTCTCGGCTTGTGGCCATAAAGGGTGCCTTTGTAAGCAGCTTCAATGGTGATCGGGCAAGTTAAAGCCTTCGACCGATTCACGCATCTGATTCGCCATGCCAGCCAGCTTGCCGATCGAAGAAGCCGTCTGATCCGTAGCGCTGACAGTCTGCGCGGTAATATCCTGAATGACGTTCATCGTATTGGATATATGGCCAGCAGAGGCGGCCTGTTGACGAGCCGCGTTGGAAATATTCTGGATCAGCTCCGCAAGTGAAGTAGAAACGTTTTCGATCTCTTCCAGCGCGACCCCAGCGTCTTGTGCCCTTTTGGCACCATTCACCACTTCGGTGGTGGTCTGCTCCATGGAAATAACCGCCTCGTTCGTATCCGTCTGAATAGTCTTCACCAGCGCTGCGATCTGTTTGGTAGCCGCCGAGGAACGCTCAGCAAGACGCTGTACTTCATCTGCAACCACGGCAAAGCCCCGGCCGGCATCTCCCGCCATCGACGCCTGAATGGCTGCATTGAGAGAGAGAATGTTGGTCTGGTCAGCAATGTCGTTAATCAGCGAGACAATGTCGCCAATCTCCTGGCTGGATTCGCCGAGTCGCTTGATGCGCTTGGAGGTTTCCTGAATCTGACCGCGGATCGTGTCCATGCCGGTGATGGTATCCTGAACTACGTCGGATCCCTTATTGGCAATCTCCACAGCGCGGTCGGCTACAGCCGCGGACTCCGCAGCGTTGGAAGATACGTGATCAATGGAAACCGCCATCTCATTGATAGCCTGGGACGCAGCCCCAATCTCTCTCGCCTGATTTTCCGCAGCACTTGCCAGGTTGCTAGCCGTAGATTGGGTTTCAGCGGCGGCCTTGGCTACCTGAACTGAGAGATCGTTGATGTTCGAGACCAACCCGCGCATCTGATCGATAGCGAAATTGATGGAATCGGCGATGGCGCCGGTAAAGTTTTCGGTAACCGAAGCATGAATCGTCAGGTCACCTTCGGCGAGATCGGCGATTTCGTCCAGCAACTGCAATATCGCTGCCTGATTGCGCTCATTCTGGGACGCCTGCTCTTCGAGTTGCTTGCGCGTATCGCGGATCATGACCACCGCGATGACGGCGACCATCACCATTCCGGCGACTGCAAACATTAGACTGGTATTGTTTATGATGGCGGTTTCGTCCGTAAGGATCACGTAGGCCATCCCGGCCATGGTGCCCGCAAGCATGACCAACAAAACCGCCTGCAACGGTGACAACTTTCCTGATTTCATATCCCTGTAACTCGCTTATTGTTTCAGTTCCGCAACGTCGAGGAACTTTTCATCCTTGAGAATTGATTTCAGGTGCGCCTCATAGAAGACACGCCCACCATGTCGAAACGCGCCACTGACATAGGGCTTCAGAGCGCCAAGGGCCTCGAAGGAGGCTTCTTCAAAACTGTCTTTCAAAAAATGCTGAATGCCCAGTGACTGCTCTACCATCAGGCCGGCGATCAGGCTTTCATCCTCAACCACGAGCACTCGCCACTGGACCATGGGCAGCGTTGGTGACATTCCCAGATATTCATGGAGGTCGATCACAGGAATGAGCCGGCCTCGTATGTTCGCGATGCCCAACACCCACGACTTAACCCCGGGCAGAGCGGTGACCCTGGGAATCTTCAATACCTCGCTGATCTCGCCCATGGCACATACCAGCCGCAAACCGCCTACCTGAAGCCCCATCCCCTGCCACTCGGGATGCGCATCCTGCTTCAGCGGCAGCTGTGCCGCGTTGCGAAAGGTAGCCGCCTGAATCTGCTTGAGAATGTCGAGAGCCTGTTTCTGGGCCATGGCGTCAAGCGCTCAGCACATCGTTGACAGCGTCCATGAGCAGGCGGTCGTTCACCGGCTTTGTGAGATAGCCACATGCTCCCTGCCGCTCACCCCAGACACGATCCGCATCCTGACTTTTCGATGAGACGATGATCACGGGGATGTGGCAGGTGGCGTCGTTACGCGTCAGCTGGCGGGTCGCCTGGAAACCGTTAATTCCCGGCATTACAACATCCATGAGAATCACATCGGGCTGCTCGGCGGACGCCAGATCTATGCCATCGCTGCCGGTAGTCGCGGTGAGAACCTGATGACCATGCCTCGCCAGTATGTTGACATACTTGTGCGTCTCTGCGGGGGAATCGTCAACCACGAGAATCCGTGCCATGATGAATGTGCCCCTTCGAGTCAATGCACCAGCGTGCGTATTGTGCCGAGCAGCTCTTCCTTGCTGAACGGCTTGGTGATGTAGCGGTCAGACCCGACGATGCGGCCCTTGGCCTTATCAAAGAGCCCGTCCTTACTGGACAGCATAACCACCGGGGTTGCCTTGAACTCACTGTTGTTCTTGATCAGCGCGCAGGTCTGGTAGCCATCCAGGCGGGGCATCATGATGTCAACAAAGATGATTTCCGGCCGCGAATCGGCAATCTTGGCGAGCGCGTCAAAGCCATCTGTGGCAGTAATCACGTCGTAGCCCTCTTTGGTGAGCAGGTTTTCCGCGCTCCGACGAATGGTCTTACTGTCGTCGATCACCAGGACCTTGACGCCGTGCAGATCCTCTTCCATGTCAGTCCAGCACTCCAGAATCAGGTGGTTGTTACCGTACGTTGCAGCTAGCAGTCGTCAGGACGCGGGGCCACGCCATCGCGGACGCGGTCAATTCGCCCGAGCGTTTTATCACGATTGCTCCGAAACGATCTATAAGCATCGGATCAGAAAGGGAATTCGTTCGCATTTCAGTTGCCGCCCCGTACCCATACCGGTACTTTTAGCGCTCCTCATAAGCATGTTCCCAGATTGATCCATGACAAACTCTGTACCCTATGCCGATGAACCCGAATCCAGCGCCGATGTGCGGATCGCTTTCGTCATGGACCCCTTACCGAGCCTGTCTCTTAAGAAAGATAGCACCTTAGCCATGATTCGCTCGGCCATGCGTCGAGGCTGGCAGATTTTTTTCGTCGGCCAGAACGATCTGCTGCTTCACCAAGGGCAGGCGCACGGTTATCTGCACCCCTTGCGATTGCTGGGCGCCTTCGCGGAATCCCTGGACCCGGCTGATGCCCTCGACCCTTGGTACGAGATGGGTGGCGGGGTGCTAACCCCGCTGGCCGAGCTCGATGTCATCATGATGCGCAAAGACCCACCATTCGACATGGAGTACATATATACAACTTATTTCCTGGAGCGGGCGGAGGAAGCGGGCGTTCTGGTCGTCAACAAACCTGAGAGTCTTCGCGATTGTAATGAGAAGTTTTTCGCCACTGCATTTACCGAATGTTGCCCGCCACTGGTCGTCAGCCGACGCGAGGACGTATTGCGGGCGTTTCAAAAAGAGCATAAAAACGTAGTGTTCAAGAGGCTTGACGGAATGGGTGGGACGTCGGTATTTCGAATCATGGAGAACGACCCGAACCTGGGCGTCGTGCTGGAAACGCTCACAAAGGGTGGTACCGAACAGATCATGGGGCAGCTGTTCCTGCCGGAGATCGCCGATGGCGACAAACGCATTCTGCTGGTAGACGGCGAGCCGGTACCTTTCGCGCTGGCGAGGGTCCCCATGGCCGGCGAAGCCCGGGGCAATCTTGCCGCGGGCGGCACGGGTGTCGGCCAGGCACTGACCGAGAGGGACCGGTGGATCGCCGCACAGATCGGCCCGGAGGTAAAACGTCGGGGCCTGGTCTTCGTGGGCATCGACGTCATCGGCGACTACCTCACTGAGGTGAACGTGACCTGCCCGACCTGCATCCGCGAACTCGATGCACAGTTTTCCCTGGACATCGGCGGTATGCTCATGGACACGATAGCGACTAAGCTTGCTTGAATGGCGTCCATCAGCATCACACCCAGAGACAGACTGAGCTTCACGCTGTTCCTGGCCGTATCCCTTCACGCAGCGGCCATTCTCGGAATCAGTTTCTCTGCCAAGGTCAACCAGGCCACAAGCCCGACCATCGAGGTTACCCTGGCACAATACAGCGACCTCGAGGCGCCGGACGACGCAGACTTTATCGCCCAGGCAAATCAGCAGGGCAGTGGCACGGAAGCGGAAGTGCTGGAAACCACGGCTGAACAGGAAACGGATTTCCATGCAAACAAGCTGGAAGAAATCGCACCAGATCCGCTGGCTCGTTCGGAGGCCATCGATTTTCGACAGCGAGCGCTGCTGACCACCCAGAGTACAGCCGAGGACGAGGTAACCGCCCGCGATCAGCTTCCTGAAGAGGAGGTCATTTCTCCACTGGACGCCCGCAATCTATCCTACGACGAGTTGGCCCACGAGATCGCCAGCCTTGAGGCCAGGATCGCTCAGGAACAGCAGGCTCAGGCAAAAGCGCCCAGAGTGAAGCGCCTTACCAGCGTATCCACAAAGACCGCTACGGAAGCCGCTTACCTGAACGCTTGGCGCCAAAAGGTCGAAAGAATCGGCAATGCGAACTATCCGACCGGCGGGGCACACGGCGACCTGCGCCTGCTGGTTGTATTGAGCTACGATGGCGCCCTCAGGGAGGTCCGCGTACTGGATTCGTCTGGAACAAAGGCGCTGGACGATGCCGCCCTTCGCATCGTCCGCCTCGCTGCCCCCTACCCGGATTTCCCGGTGGAAATGCGCAAGCATTACGATCAGCTGGAAATCATCAGAACCTGGCAGTTCTCCCGGGCAGGGAACCGTCTTGGCAGCTGATACGTCACTGAAAAACCAGTTCCTGCTGGCCATGCCCGGCCTGACGGGCAGCTACTTTGGCGCCAGCATAACCTACATCTGCGAGCATAACGCGGATGGCGCTATGGGCCTGGTGATCAACAAGCCGGGCGAACTCACGCTTGTGGAACTGCTTGCGCAGATCGGCCTGGACTCCAGCGCCGTATCGATCGATATCCCGGTCCTCGACGGCGGGCCCGTCGCCACCGAGCGCGGCTTCATTCTGCATACCGACGACAGGCACTTTGAGGCTTCCCTGGACCTCGGCGACGGCCTCATGCTGACCGCCGCCAGAGAGATTCTCGAAGCAATCGCGGCGGGCGGCGGGCCGAATCACTACCTTGTTGCTCTTGGCTATGCCGGCTGGGGAGAAGGCCAGCTAGAAAACGAGATCAAGGAAAACGCGTGGCTAACCTGCCCTGTCAGCACGTCGGTTCTTTTCGAAACCCCCTTTGAAGATCGGGTCAACAAAGCGGCCGAGGTCCTGGGTATCGATTTCCGCCTGATATCAGGCCAGGCTGGTCACGCCTGAACCTTCTGACTTCCCAGTGAATACTGGTTACGTGCTCGCATTCGATTTCGGTCTGCGCCACATCGGTGTGGCAGTCGGGCAGTCGATTACCAGCACGGCGAACCCTCTGAAGACCCTCGAAGCCCGCAATGGCAGGCCCGACTGGGCCGAGATCGACGAGATGATTCGTCAGTGGCAGCCGGCCTTTCTGCTGGTCGGACTGCCTATCAACATGGACGACAGCGAGAGTGAGATGTCGGTGCGCGCCCGACAATTCGGAGCCGCGCTGGCACGCCGAAGCGCCAGGGAGGTGCAGATGGTGGATGAGCGCCTCACCAGCTATGCGTCCCGGCAGGCTGATTCGGGTCGATCACATGAAATGGCCGCGGTACTGATCGCCGAGACCTGGCTGGCGGAGCCAGATCGGGGTACTACGCCGGCGCCGCCAGCATAATGCAGTGCGGGCGCAGCAGAGCCACAGCGGGAGATTAGCGCCGGAAGCTGAGCGCCTGGTCCCCCGGTTCCTCTTCCATAGACAGCCCGTCAGCTATCGACATGGGATCGGATTCAGCGTCGGCTCCCAGTTTGATCATCAAGCGAAGATCATTGGGGGAGTCCGCATGAGCCAGCGCCGCCTCGTAGGTAATGTCGCCTTCGCTGTAGAGGTTGTAAAGCGCCTGATCGAAAGTCTGCATGCCCTGCTCGGTAGACTTGCTCATCAGCTCCTTCAGCAGATGCACTTCGCCCTTACGGATGTGATCTGAGACCAGCGGCGTATTGATAAGTACCTCAATAGCGGCACGACGCCCCTGACCATCTACCGTCGGCAACAACTGCTGAGCAACCATGGCCCGCAGGTTGAGGGAGAGATCCATCCAAACCTGGGTGTGACGATCGCTCGGGAAGAAATGCAGAATACGATCCAGCGCCTGGTTTGCGTTGTTGGCATGCAGCGTGCACAGGCACAGGTGTCCAGTTTCCGCAAAGGCCACGGCGTGATCCATAGTTTCCCGTGAGCGCACCTCACCAATCATGATCACATCGGGGGCTTGACGCAGGGTGTTCTTCAACGCGACCTCGAAGCTTTCGGTATCCACGCTCACTTCACGCTGCGTGATGATGCAGCCCTTGTGCTGGTGAATAAATTCAATGGGGTCTTCGACACTGATGATATGCCCGGAGGAATTCTCATTGCGGTGTCCGATCATTGCCGCCAGCGAGGTGGACTTACCCGTGCCGGTGGCGCCCACGAAGATGATGAGACCCCGCTTCGTCATGGCCAGATCCGCAATGATCGGTGGAAGGCTGAGATCTGCGATCGTGGGAATGTTTGTTTCGATACGCCGCAGCACCATGCCCGCAAGGTTGCGTTGGTAGAAGGCGCTGACCCGGAACCGCCCCAGGCCTGCAGTGTTGATCGCGAAGTTGCACTCGTGCTCTTTGTCGAAGACGTCGCGCTGATCCTTGTTCATGACGCCGCGCACCATATCCCGCGACTGATCCGGAGACAGATTGTTCTTGCCGGCGGCATAAAGCTTGCCGTTGATCTTCAACATGGGCGGCTTGCCGGAAGTGATGAAGAGATCTGAGGCGCCCTTCTCTACGACCAACCTGAGCAACTTGTCGAATTCCATCATCTAATCTCCAGATTTGCCATGCATCCCAAGGGCCGTGCGCGCCTTCGGGCCTATTGCCTAAGCCGCCTAGAACTCGTCCGGCATTTTGGCCTTCTCCCGGGCGGTTTCCCGGGAAATAGCCCGCCTCTGCACCAGATCTTTGAGGCATTGGTCGAGGGTCGTCATGCCGAGCGAAGCGCCGGTCTGGATAGCAGAGTACATCTGCGCCACCTTGTCCTCGCGGATGAGGTTCCGGATAGCAGGCGTGCCGATCATGATCTCGTGCGCCGCGATACGACCGCCATTCACCCTCTTCAGAAGCGTCTGGGAAATTACCGCCTGCAGCGACTCCGAAAGCATGGATCGAACCATGTCTTTCTCTTCCGCCGGGAAAACGTCGATCACCCGGTCGATGGTTTTGGCAGCGGACGTGGTGTGCAGCGTTCCGAACACCAGGTGGCCGGTTTCGGCCGCGGTCAGCGCCAGACGTATCGTTTCCAGGTCTCGCATCTCACCCACGAGAATGATGTCCGGATCTTCCCTAAGCGCGGAGCGCAGCGCTTCGCTGAAGCCATGGGTGTCCCGGTGCACCTCGCGCTGATTGATAAGACACTTCTTGCTCTGATGAACGAATTCGATGGGGTCCTCGATGGTGAGGATGTGGTCGTATCGATTGTCGTTAATGTAGTCGATCATCGCGGCGAGGGTCGTGCTCTTGCCGGAGCCCGTGGGGCCGGTCACCAGGATCAGACCCCGGGCCATCATGGACACATCCTTGAAGACCTGTCCCATACCAAGGTCTTCCATGGTCAGCACCTTGGAGGGGATGGTCCGGAAAACGGCTCCGGCGCCGCGGTTCTGATTGAACGCATTTACCCTGAAGCGGGCGACGCCCGGAACTTCGAAGGAAAAGTCCGTTTCGAGAAATTCTTCGAAGTCCTTTCGCTGTTTGTCATTCATGATCTCGTAGATCAGAGCGTGCACCTGCTGATGCTCGAGGGGCGGCAGGTTGATTCGGCGCACGTCGCCATCGACGCGAATCATCGGTGGCAGCCCTGCCGAGAGGTGGAGGTCCGATGCGCCCTGCTTGGCGCTGAACGCGAGCAGTTCAGTGATGTCCATGAGCGATCCCTGCTCTGAATGGGGTTTCCTTATAGTATTATCTGCCCCACCCATAAACCACGCTGTAATCGCTCCGAATCGGTCCAGGTGCGAATTCTGCGACACCGTTGGCACAATGAGATTGCAGTCCGTCTCCCCAGAAGTGGCAAACAACATACGATTCGTAAGGGATCAGATCGCCGAAGCCGCGAGAATTTGCGGGCGCGATCCTTCCGAGGTTCACCTAATCGCCGTTTCCAAGAGAAAGTCAGTGGACCTGATCCGCGCCGCCTATGCAGCCGGAATCACCAATTTCGGCGAGAACTACCTTCAGGAGGCCATTCCGAAAATCCACAGCCTGAGGGATCTGAATGCCACCTGGCATTTTATTGGCGTTATTCAATCCAACAAGACAAAGCAGATCGCAGAGAATTTCCATTGGGTACATACCCTGTCGACCGAAAAGATCGCCCGCCGCCTTTCTGATCAGTGCCCGCGCGAGAAAACGCTCGACGTCTGCCTGCAGGTGAACATAGACCAGGACCCAAACAAGGCCGGTGTTGCCACTGACCAAGCCACTTCGCTGCTGAATTTCGTGGCTACGCTGCCCCGCCTGCGCGTCCGAGGGCTCATGACCGTTCTGCAGCAGGGTTCGGATCCCACAGACGGTTACCGACGTCTGGCAACGCTTTGGGAGAGCCTGAAGGCAGATGGCGGGCAGTACTGGGATACGCTCTCCATGGGCATGAGTGGGGATTTTCGGACGGCCATATCAGCCGGCGCTACGCACGTGCGCATCGGCACCGCCGTCTTCGGCGATAGAAATTGATCATCGGCATAGGGAGACCGTCGTGAGCAAGCAGACCATTGCCTTTATCGGCGCCGGCAATATGGCTCGAAGCCTGATCACGGGCCTTGTCAGAAGCGGCCACCCGGCTGACCGCATTCGCGCGAGCGACCCTATGAACGCGCAGTTGGAAGCCGTTCGGAGCACGGGCATCATCGCTATGGACTCCAACAGCGAGGCGGTCGAAGACGCCGAGATTGTCGTGCTGGCCGTCAAGCCTCAGGTGCTGGGCGAGGTATTGTCCGGCCTCAAACTGAACGAGACTCAGCTACTGATCTCCATCGCGGCAGGCGTTCCGCTGCAAAGCCTGGAGGCCTGGAGCAGCGCCAACCAGCCGATCGTGCGCTGCATGCCCAACACGCCCGCATTGCTGGGCGCCGGCATTTCGGGCCTGTTCCCCAATCCAGCGGTGAGCATGGCTCAAAGGCGTGCGGCGGAAGCGATCCTTGGCGCCGCGGGTAAGACTATCTGGGTGGACACCGAAGCACTTCTGGACGCGGTCACGGCGGTTTCGGGCAGCGGGCCCGCCTATTTCTTCTACCTGATGGAGGCCATGGTAGAGGCGGGAACCAACCTCGGCCTGGATCGCGACACAGCCACGGCGCTTACGCTCGAAACCGCGTACGGCGCCGCCCTCATGGCAAAGGAGGGAGAGCTGTCGCCCGCACAACTGCGCAGCAATGTAACCTCGCCGGGGGGGACCACGGAACGCGCCCTCTCTATACTAGATGCAGCCGACTCGCGAGCCGTCATAGGGCGCGCTCTAGCCGGCGCCGCGGAAAGGTCCCGTGAACTTGCAGAGGAATTCGGCCGCCGATGAATGACGCGCTCAACTATGTGATCAGTTTTGTCCTGCAGATCGTCAGCTTTCTGTTTGTCGCACGCTTTCTGCTGCAGGCTTGCCGGGTGGACTTCTACAATCCGGTGTCTCAAGGCATCGTGAAGATCACCGACCCCATACTCCGCCCGCTCAGAGTCGTGCTGCCCGGGTATCGCAACATTGACTTCGCGGCGTTTCTGGCCGCCGTACTGTCCGAGATCATTCTCATCATGTCTCTGACAGCCCTGCAGGGCGGGTATGCCGGTGGCGTAGGCATCATTCTGGCATCCGGGCTACTTCAGGTACTGATGCTGTGCATCCGAATTTTCTGGTGGTCCATCCTCATCGTGATCATCGCCGGCTGGATCGCTCCTGGGAACTACCACCCGGCGCTGCTCTTGCTGCACCAGATAACCGAGCCGCTGCTGGCGCCCGCGCGACGACTGCTACCCGCCATGGGTGGGCTGGATCTTTCGCCAATTCTGGCATTCCTGGTACTTGGGGTGGTCGAGCGCGTGCTGCCCCAGATATTCATGTCTATGTTTTGAGCAACCGAGCCTTTTATCACCCGGGGTGACTGCCAGTTACCGAGGTCACGGGCAGCGTTGCATACAGCCCCAAACTCAGTGCTGTCCAGTTGATGGCATCTTGATGGCGTCAGAGACGTTGCTTTAGACTCGCCGTCCCTTTCGCCTGTACCCGTGCCGCTCATGTCGATGGCTGTTCCTCCAGATTCGGTGGGTATCATTCAACCTCAGCAATTCCGCTGGGATGCCCCATTCGCCCTGCAGTGCGGAGAGACCCTGGCGAAATTCGAGCTGGTTTACGAGACTTACGGCAGCCTCAATGCCGAACGGTCTAACGCCATCCTCGTCTGTCACGCGCTTTCCGGTCACCATCACGCGGCCGGATACCATGACGCTGCAGATCCCAAGCCGGGTTGGTGGGACGCCTGTATCGGCCCCGGGAAGCCCATCGATACTCGGCAGTTTTTCGTTGTGAGCCTGAATAACCTTGGCGGTTGCCATGGCAGCACCGGTCCCCTGTCGGATAATCCCGCGACCGGCAAACCCTATGGTCCGGACTTTCCCATGGTCACCGTATCCGACTGGGTACGCAGCCAGACACTGCTCGCAGATCACCTGGGCATCGAGTGCTTCGCCGCCGTAATCGGCGGCAGCCTTGGTGGCATGCAGGCCATGCGGTGGGCCATAGATCAACCTGAAAGGCTGCGGGCCGCGTTGCTGATTGCCTGCACCGCAAAGCTGTCGGCACAGAATATCGCGTTCAACGAGATCGCCCGCCAGGCCATAACGTCTGATCCTCAGTTTCACGACGGCCACTATCGGTCAATGGGCGTCAACCCAGACCTGGGGCTAATGCTGGCGCGAATGGTGGGTCACGTAACCTATCTTTCCGATGACGGGATGCGCTCGAAATTCGGCCGCGAGTTGAAATCCGGGGATCTCAACCGGGGCCGCGACGTGGAGTTTCAGGTTGAAAGCTACCTGCATCACCAGGGTCGGTCGTTCTCCAGCCAGTTCGATGCGAATAGCTACCTGTTGATGACCAGGGCCTTGGACTACTTCGATCCCGCACGCGACTACGACGACAATCTGGTCAAAGCCCTGAGCGCCGCCCAATGCAGATTCCTGGTGATCTCCTTTACGTCCGACTGGCGCTTCTCCGTTGCGCACTCCAAGGAGATCGTGAATTCCCTCGTAGAGGCCAGGCGCAACGTGGCCAGCGCGATCATCGAATCCGAGCACGGTCACGATTCTTTTCTGCTGCCGATACCCAGATACTTCGATGTCCTGAAAGCCTACCTCAACCGGCTGACGGAAGAGGCGCGCGATGCGGGCTGACCTCGCAATCATTGCCGAACTGGTCGCCCCCGGGGCCCGTGTGCTCGACCTCGGCTGCGGTACCGGAGACCTCCTGGAACACCTTCAGACTGACAAACAGGTCAACGGTTACGGCCTCGAGATCGATCCGGACAACATCACTGCCTGTCTGGAAAAAGGCGTAAACGTCATCGAGCAGAATCTCGATGAAGGGCTGGACAACTTTCCCGACGACAGTTTCGATATGGTAGTCATGACCGAAACGCTGCAATCGGTCAGAAACCCGAACCAGACGCTGGATGAAATGCTGCGGATCGGCAGGGAGTGCGTGGTAACGTTTCCCAACTTCGGTAATTGGCGATGCAGGGCACAACTGTCGATTCTCGGGCGCATGCCGGTGGCGCAGCATTTACCCCACTCCTGGTACGACACACCCAATATTCACCTGTGTACGTTCAACGACTTTGAGCGCCTGTGCTCGGAGAAGTCGCTGCGGATCATCGAGCGCTTCGTATCCGACGCCAACCATGTCAATCGACCGCTGATGAATCGCTTCCCGAACTTTTTTGGCACCTATGCCTTCTACCGACTGGGACGCCCGCACGCACGAGAGGACGCTGTATGACCGCTGCCAGAAATTTCGCTATCGCGTCCGCAATGGTATCGGTTCTGGCCATTGCATGCCTGAACGCAAACGCCGAGCAGAAGCAGCAACTGGGCGCCTGGGAGGCTCACTACGCGCTGGTACCCACCTCCTTTCTGAAACCGGACATAGCCGTCCGCTACGGGGTAACCAGGGGACGCGACCGAGCGATGCTGAACATCTCTGTGCTGGATGACGGCGGAAACCCGGTCGCAGTGGAAATCTCCGGCACAATCACCAACCTGCTCAGTCAGCGCCAGCCCATCAACTTCCGGGAGGTCACTGAAGGGCGTGCAATCTACTATCTGGCAGAGGTAAAGCATACGGACCGGGAAGTATTGCGCTTCGCCGTAGACATCACACCGCCGGACGGCTCGGCCCAGCGCCTGCAGTTCCAACAGACGATGTACTGGGACGGTCGATGAAAGTGGTCCTGGCCAGCGGTAACTCCGGCAAGCTGGCCGAGCTGGCCGCGATGCTGGCAGCGGTGGATATGGATCTAGTAAGCCAGAGCGAGCTGGGAATCGAAGGTGCAGCCGAGGACGCGCTGACCTTCGTGGAGAACGCCATCGCCAAGGCCCGGCACGTCTGCAAGGCTGTCCAGTTGCCTGCACTGGCAGACGACTCTGGCCTGGTGGTTCCCTGCCTTGAGGGCAGGCCAGGCATACGCTCCGCCCGCTACGCGGGAGAAGGCGCGAGCGATGCGGAAAACAACGCGCGGCTGATGACAGATCTAGCCGAATACAGCCTTCCGTCCGCTCACTTCTATTGCGCGCTGGTCTACCTACGACATGCCGCAGACCCGGCGCCATTGATCGCGACCGGCAGCTGGCACGGCCAGATCGTAGCCGACGCGCGGGGAGCTTTTGGTTTCGGCTACGATCCCCATTTTCTCGTGCCAGGGTTGAACCGGACCGCGGCGGAAATGGCGCCTGAAGAGAAGAACCGGCTGAGCCACCGCGGTCAGGCAAGCGCCCAGCTGCTCCATATGTTGCGCCAGCGCCCGTGAACCTGCCGCTGTCTCTCTACGTGCATTTCCCATGGTGCGTGCGCAAATGCCCCTACTGCGACTTCAATTCCCACCCGGTGCGCGGCGCCTTTGATCAAGCCGGCTACCTGAACGCGCTGCTCATTGATGCCGGCGCCGCGCTGGGGGACGTACCGCCCCAGGGAATCAGCAGCGTATTTCTGGGCGGCGGAACACCCAGCCTTTTCGACGCGGACAGCTTCGAGAAGCTTCTAACGCACCTGCAACCATGGCTGGAGCCGGGGGCGGAAATCACCATGGAGGCAAATCCCGGAACCGTCGAATATCAGGACTTTTCTGCCTACCGCGACGCAGGTATCAGCCGCATCAGCCTCGGGGCCCAAACATTCAACCCCGCTCATCTCAAGCGGCTGGGACGTATTCACGGCCCCCGGGAAATCCGCATCGCATTCGAACGTGTCCGCGCGGGCGGTTTCGAGAATGTTAATCTGGATCTGATGTACGGGCTGCCGGAGCAGACGACGGCTGAGGCGATAGAGGATCTCAGCCAGGCCCTGGCTCTGAACCCAGAGCACATCAGCTGGTATCAGCTCACCATAGAGCCGCGAACCGAGTTCGCCAGACATAAGCCGCCGCTTCCCTCCGAAAGAAAAATTGAAGTTATAGAGGACACGGGACGGGCCCTGCTGGAGGACAGTGGTTTCCACCGCTACGAAGTCTCCGCTTGGGCACGACCTGGGCGTCAATGCCGGCACAACGTCAACTATTGGAGTTTCGGAGATTACCTCGGCATTGGGGCTGGCGCGCATGGCAAGCGAACCCGCGAAGATTCCACCGGGTTGCAGATCGTGCGAAGCCGCAAAGCGGCTCAGCCCCGCCTGTACCTGGCTGAGCCTCTCGAAACTAGGCATAACGCGGTGCCAGATACCGAGATACCCCTGGAGTTCCTGATGAACGCGCTTCGCCTGACAGAGGGGGTGAGCGCAGATGTCTTCCCGTCGCGAACCGGACTTCCGCTTGCCAGTCTCGAACCCTCCTGGAATGAGCTGAGGGAAATGGGGCTAATGCGCAAAGACCGAATCGCCACCACCGCGTTCGGATATCGTCATCTGGATGCCGTGCTGCAGCGCTTTTTGTAATACACCAAGTCCCATACCCTGTGCCCAAGACGTTTGCCCCTGGCCTCAAAGCGCGTTTCCAGACGCTGATAGGGGCCATCGGACAATTCTCGGCCCGCCGCCAACTCGGTCACGAGATCGGACTGCGCCTCCAGGACGTTCAACATCCAACGGGCGTAGGGCTCCCAGTCCGTGGCGAGCCAGAGCCGGCCCTCGGGTCGAAGCTTGTCCACCAGCAGGGCGACAAAATCAGCCTGGATCAGTCGCCGCTTGTGGTGACGCTTCTTGGGCCACGGGTCAGGAAAGAAGATCCGAACCTCATCGATTTCGGCACCACCCAAAGAATTTGCCAGAACGTCTTCCGCCGGCGCTTCAAATATCCGAACATTGGTCAGCTGATCTCGCTCCAGACCGAGCATCAGCGACCCTATCCCCGGCTGGTAGACTTCGATGCCGAAGAGATTCCACTCCGGTCGTTCTACCGCCCAGCGAAGCAGCGCCTGCCCCATGCCGAAACCAATTTCGAGACCTATCGGCCCTGGTCTGCCAAAAGCATTTTCTGCTGCTGAGGGTTCGAGGTCCACGGGTAAGCAATACCGGTCGGTGAGTTCATCCAGGGCGCGGGCCTGCCCGACCGTCATGCGACCTCGCCGCCTTACATAGACCTGGGTCTGATCCTGGGGACCAGAAGCCTGAGGAGACTTCACCGCCTGGAGACGCCCTGCCGGGCTGCCACTATCAGGCAGCCCCAGCCGACAACAAAGGCCACGCCACCAAGCGGCGTGACAGGACCAAGGGCCCTGGGCCCACCGAGCGCCAGCGCGTAAAGGCTGCCGGAGAACAAAAGGATTCCTGCGATCAATGCAAGTGCTGCTACCGAAAGAGAGACTGGGGGCGCCCGTGAGACCTCTGAATCGAGCTTCAGCCAGAGGCCCGCCGCGACGAGCAGCAGCGCATGAACAAGCTGATAGGATACGGCCGTATCCCAGGTTTCCAGCGCGTCTGCCCCCAACCGAGCTTTTAGCGCATGAGCGCCGAAGGCTCCCGCAATTACGCCCGTCCCGCCTAGAAACGCCCCGGCACCCACGCAAAGTTGCCAGCGGGCCATCACTCAGGCAGCCATAGCACCCTTCAGCTTTTGCATGGCGTTTTTCTCAATCTGCCTGATACGTTCCGCCGATACCTGGTATTTGTCTGCCAGGTCGTGGAGCGTTGACTTGCCATCGTCCAGCCAGCGCCGTTGAATGATATCGCGGCTTCGGTCATCAAGAACGGTCAAAGCCGCGCCAAGCTTTTCAAGCGCCATGCGCTTGTCGTCCTCTTCGGCAACCAGCTCCGCGGGGTCGGCACCTTCCAGCTCGAGGTAGTGAACAGGAGCCGCGCTGCCGCCATCCTCGTCATCATCCGCAGCCAGACCATCAAAAGAAAGATCGCTGCTGGCCATTCGACCTTCCATCCGCGTCACTTCTTCTTCGCTGACACCCAGCTCGCTGGCCATGGTGCGGGTTTCTTCCTGGGTCAGCCAGGCAAGGCGCTTTTTGCTGCTTCTCAGGTTGAAGAACAGCTTCCGCTGCGCCTTGGTCGTAGCCACCTTCACAATGCGCCAGTTACGCAGAATGAACTCGTGCATCTCGGCTTTGATCCAGTGCACGGCAAACGAAATGAGTCGCACACCAACTTCCGGATTGAAACGCTTGACGGCCTTCATGAGCCCCAGGTTGCCTTCCTGAATGAGGTCACCCAGTGGAAGCCCGTAGCCGCGATAAGAACGTGCCAGATGCACAACGAAGCGCAGGTGACTGAGCACCAGCTCACGGGCAGCCTGAAGGTCGTTCTCGTAATAAAAGCGCTCCGCGAGGGCTTTCTCCTCATCCGCGGTAAGCACCGGAATAGCGCCCACGGTGCTCATGTATGCATCGAGGTCGCGACCCGGCGAAAGGGCGTTCAACGACAGTATGTCAGAAGCCATGTGATACCTCCGGTAACACCAATCTTTTTATTTTAGCACTCCCTTTATGAGAGTGCTAAGCCTGAATATGGTTCCCTAAGAGCTTGTTTTCAGAGTATTTCCAAATTTCCAAGACGCGCTCTGGCCGCAAGAAGCGCGCCAAGGACGCCGAGAACGCCGCCTATCGCGAAGAGGACGCCGAGGAAACTGGGGTCGAAACCGGCCAGTTCAAGATTCTGGCTATAACTGCCGAGCAGGTTCGTGAGGGGGGTCTCAACGACCAGCAGGCTCAGGCTGATGAGCATGGCAGCAACCAGCCCGCCACCCAGGCCGTAAAACACGCCAAAATAGAGGAATGGTCGCCTGATCTGGCCATCGGTGGCACCCACCAGCTTGAGCACCCGCAGCTCTTCAAGGCGAGCTTCGATCGCCAGACGCACGGAAGTGGCGGTCACCAGAACGGCCCCTATACCGAACAGAAGCCCCAGCATGATGCCTAACCGACTGATCACCCGGGTAATTTCCGTGACCCGCTCCAGCCAGGTTTTCTCGACTGACACCTCGGCAACCCCGGGGGCTGAAGTGACCATATCCGCGAGGCGCTGCAGATCGGCAAGGCCAGAACCACCCGCCAGCACCGCCCGGGCCGAAGCCGGCAGAGGATTTTCATCCAGCAGCTCCAGCGCGTCGCTCAGGCTGGCGTAGCTCTGAAATTCCGCTAGGGCCTGGGCCTGGGAGATAAACGTGACCCCATGAACAGATGCATCGCCTCGCAGGGTTTCAACGACCTCCTGAATCGCCGGATCCGAGGCGTCGAGCTGGAAGTAAACGGATAGACCGGGCCGACCGTCCCAGGCGTCGGTCATTGCTCCGAGATTGACCTGCAAAAGAAACAGTCCCGCCGGCAAAGCCAAGGCGATGCCCACCAGCAGCCAAACCAGCAGGCTGGTGCCCATCCGGGCGCTGACGAAGTGCAGCGTTTCCCGCGCGACCCTCAGATGATCGCGACCGCCAGCGGCGAGACCAGATCGATTACGCGGCCAGGGATCACGGCTGAGCTTAGACTTCGAACCCCTAGACTTCGACATGGTGGGACTCGTCCGAGAGAACCTCTCCGGAAGCGTACTCAGTCTCATCTCTCACCACCGCGCCGTGGCTCAGCTCGATGATCCGGGCGTCCATCGTCTCTATCAGCTCGCGGTCGTGGCTGGCGACGATTACGGTGGTTCCAAACTGATGAAATTGCTCGAAGAGCTGCATGATGTCTCGGGACAAGGCAGGATCCAGATTCCCTGTGGGCTCGTCCGCCAGGAGGATCTTAGGTCGCGTCACAACGGCGCGCGCGATGCCTACCCGCTGCTGTTCGCCAGTCGACAGATAACGGGGGAACAGACCCTCCTTGCTCAACAATCCTACCCGAGACAGCGCCGCCCGCACTCGCTTACCGATGTCCTTTTCCTTCAAGCCCACCACCCTCAGAGGCAGCGCCACATTCTCAAACACGGTGCGGTGAGTCAGCAGATGATGGTCCTGAAACACCGCTCCCAAATTCTGCCGGTAGTAGGCCAGGCGCACCGGCGGAATCTGGGCCACGTTAACACCGTTGACCAGAATCTGGCCTCTGGTTGGCCTGTCCAGACACAGCAGCAGCTTGAGAAAAGTACTTTTCCCGGCGCCTGAATGGCCGGTCAGAAAAGTCATGGAGCCTTCTTCGAAGGCCGCCGTTATGTCCCGCAGCGCTTCATGCCCGTTCTCGAAACGCTTGCTCACCTGATGGAACTCTATCTGGCTCACCGGACTACCCGTCCGGGGCTAACGACCGCGTTAGGGGCTCCAGCCGCTACCCAAGGCGCGGGCGACTGGTCAACATTTCCCTCGGGGCCCGACATCATTCGTTCGCCAGCAGCGCGTCGACAAAAGATTCCGCGGCGAAAGGCTTGAGATCGTCAATACCCTCGCCGATGCCAATGAAATAGATGGGCTTACGAACCTGACGGGCAATCGCAAACACCACACCGGCTTTCGCCGTGCCATCAAGCTTGGTGAGGATGAGTCCTGTCACACCTGTGGCGGCATCGAATTCCCGCACCTGGGAAAGCGCGTTCTGCCCGACGCCGGCATCCAGAACCAGTAGAACCTCATGCGGAGCTCTGGCATTAAGGCGCTGCACGACCCGCTTGATCTTCGCCAGCTCTTCCATGAGGTTAGTCTTGGCCTGCAACCTTCCAGCAGTGTCAGCTATGAGCACGTCGATTCCTCTCGACTCCGCGGCCTGCACGGCATCGTAGACCACCGAGGCGCTATCGGCGCCCTGCCCCTGCGCAACAACGGCAACGTCGTTGCGCTCGCCCCACGCCTGCAACTGCTCCACCGCCGCCGCGCGAAAGGTATCCCCGGCCGCAAGCATTACCGACAACCCCTGCTGCTTGAGGTAACGCGCAAGCTTGCCGATGCTGGTGGTCTTCCCCGCGCCGTTTACGCCAACCATGAAAATCACGAAGGGGCGGTCGGCGGCGGGTACCTCGAAGGGCTTTACCAGCGGATCCACCAGCTCTTTAAGCAACAATCCAAGGGCTCCGTGCAGTGCCACGGTATCGTTGAGCTCTTTGCGGCGTACCCGCCTGGAAAGATCGGCCATGATTTCCTGCGTCGTATCGATGCCAACGTCAGTCAGCAGCAGGGCTGTTTCGAGATCGTCGAGCACCTCCTGATCAATTTCTTTCTCACCAAGTAGCAGATTTCCCACGCCCGCAGCCAACTGGCTGCGGGTCTTGCCCAGGCTGGCGCTGAGACGCTTCCAGAAACCGCCCTTACCGCCGTTTTCCTTTGTGTCACTCAACGTTCTTGTTCACTGACCGCGTTTGGATCAACATGCACCCCTAAAATCGCAAAGAACCCACAACCTACTCCACTCATTCTCCATTCACTCATGGCCGCAAACGAAGTTCGCATTATCGGCGGTAACTGGAGAGGGCGAAAGCTCAGCTTTCCTTCTGCGCCGGCTCTTCGCCCATCCCTCGGCCGAGTGCGGGAAACCTTATTCAACTGGCTGCGAGAAGAGGTCGTCGACAGTAGATGCCTCGACCTCTACGCAGGCAGCGGCGCTCTGGGTTTCGAAGCCCTTTCCAGAGGCGCCGCCGAGGTAACCTTTGTCGACCGGGACCCGAAAGTAATCAAGGCGCTGCAAGGGAATGCGGCACGTCTGAACGCGCAGGGCTGCATCATCGTCCGCAGCGTCGCCCACAAATTTCTCGCTCGAGCGGCGCAGCCGTGGGACATTGTTTTTCTCGATCCGCCGTTTGCCGAAAACTGCCTGGCTATCACGCTCGACGATCTGCGACAGCGAACTTTACTCAGCCATCGGGGGCTCGTCTATTTCGAGATGTCGAGGCGAGCGCACCTGGAAATGCGGGGATGGGCCCTGGTGAAGGAAAGCGCTGCCGGGGAAACCCGGTTCGGCTTGCTGGCGCCCGTTTCCTTGCCAGCAACGGTGTAGGTCGATACCATCCGGCGCTTTCGCACATCCTTGGGGGATGCGACATGAACGTGGTGGTTTACCCAGGATCCTTCAACCCGATTACCAATGGACATACAGACCTGGTAAAGCGGGCTCTGAATCTGTTTGACCACGTGGTCGTCGCCATCGGAACCTCGGCTCAGAAGGATCCCCGGGTAGATCTCAAGGACCGGATAGACCTGTGTCGAGAGGTGGTGTCAGAATTCGGCGACAAGGTTTCGGTGGACGGATTCAACACGCTGCTGGTCGATTACGTCCGAACAAAAAATGCGCGCTTCATCCTGCGAGGCTTACGTACCGTTACGGATTTCGACTACGAATTTCAGATGGCAGAAATGAACCAGTCGCTGGATCCGAACATAGAGTACGTGTTTCTGCCCACGTCCAAGGATTGCTCGTTCATCTCGTCTACCCTGGTACGCGAAATCGCCGCGCTAGGCGGCAACATCTCACAGTTCGTCCACCCGGCCGTCGTCCGGGCTTACGTCAAGTAGATCAGCCTAACGGGGCGCCTGATAACGTCCGGAAACCGGGCATCCCAGGCAACGCATAAAGGTTTCCTGCGCCGGCTTTTTGACCAGCTCGTCCGCCGCGTGGCCAACACCACCAGCCAATGCCGTAAACGGCAGGCTCACCAGAAAGACCGCTGAGCCCACCGCGGTTATCGCCACGCCGAGGGGACGGGCTACCACGAGATCCACGGCCATCTCACCTGCAGAGGGTTGATCTTCATCGGCCGCAAATGCGGGCAAACTGGGTGTTCCGATCAGTGTCACGCAAAGCAGCATCAGGCCCATTCGCTTCATTTTCAACGTCCTACAAGCCAAAGGTCTCAGCAACAGGCACGATACCCGTCTATTTTTAGAATATCCTTCCAGCACCTTTAACTCTAGCATCGATATGACCGCAAACCTTGGGACCGTTGGCATTTTGGGCAGAAAACGGTCGCCCGCTGCCCGATTCTGAGGCCCTTGAGCGGCGTTTCGCAGACTTTGCAGAGCTGCCCACTCCGACCATATACGTAAAGAGACTGTCTAAAATACCCTGGCTGACCATCCTGGTTGACGAAATCCCGAAGCGTGGTTCCGCCCATGGCTATGGCCTGCTGCAGCACCTCCTGAACGGCGCTGGCGAGGCGTTCGTAGCTGGCGAGGGTCACCCTGTGTGCCTGCAGAGAGGGACGAATTCCGGCCATGAACAGGGCTTCGTTGGCGTAGATGTTGCCCACGCCCACAACCACATGTGCATCCATTAGAAAATTCTTCACCGCCACCTTACGTCGTCGCGCCGTTGTCTTGAGATACGCACCGGAAAAAGCATCCGATAGCGGCTCCGGGCCCAGCGCACACAGCAGCCAGTGCTCCATGACGGGGTGAGGCTGCCAGTGAATACTGCCGAACCGCCTGGGATCGTTGAAACGCAGAACCCGTCCATCGTCGAAAAGCAGGTCTATGTGATCGTGCTTCAACAACGGGGTGTCTGCAGGGAGCACCCGCAAACTTCCGGACATACCCAGATGCATGATGAGGGCCCCTTGATCAAACTGTATAAGGAGGTACTTGGCGCGACGACCGACACCAAGAACCTGCTGACCCTTCAGCGCTTGGGGGATTTTTACAGGCCAGCGAAGCGCCGCGTTGCGGATCACCCAGTCCTTGAGTTGGCGACCCGATAGATGGGGCTCGATGCCGCGTCTCGTGGTTTCGACTTCAGGAAGTTCAGGCACCTGAGGTTAGGCCCCCTCGCTCACAGTCTGTGCCAGCATGAAACGACCAAGGAGGAGACGCTCGCCTGTCCCCGGAAGCATCCCAGGCAGGAAAGCGGCCTGTAGGGGGCTCTACTTGATCTTTGCTTCGGTATACAGGACGTGCTTACGAACAACGGGGTCGTACTTTTTCATCTCCAGCTTATCCGGCGTATTGCGCTTGTTCTTGTCCGTCGTGTAGTAATGGCCAGTGCCAGCACTAGAAACCAGTTTGATCTTTTCCCGCATTATCTGTTGTCCGTATTATCCATTGCTGATCAGCCCGAGACGCGGTTATTGCGATCCCGTGAAAGCCCCGGTGCGGGCGCTCACTCCCTAAACCTTTTCGCCTCGCCCACGCATTTCCGCGAGCACCTGATCGATACCCTTCTTGTCAATGATGCGCATTCCCTTGGAGGAGACTCGCAGTCGTACGAAACGCTTTTCGCTGTCCACCCAGAAACGGTGGTAGTGAAGGTTCGGTGAAAAGCGCCGACGCGTCTTGTTCTGCGCGTGACTGACGTTGTTCCCCGCCATGGGCCGTTTTCCCGTCACCTGACAGACTTGAGACATGGCTCGATGGTCCGAAAAAAAAGACGCGCGTTTATACCAGAGAGCCTCGCAGGGGGCAAGCTGAGGGCACAGGGCCCGCAGGTTGCGGACCGAGCCAACGGGATCAGACCAGGCCCCGCTCTGCGAGGGAAACCGTCTGCCCATGGCCGACCACAATGTGGTCCAGAACCCTTATTTCCAGGCGCATCAGCAGCAGCCGAAGCTCTTCCGTAAGACGCACATCGCTGGGGCTCGGCTCGGCATTCCCGGAGGGATGATTGTGCGCGAGCACGACCGAAGCCGCATTGTGCACGAGCGCTTGCTTGAGGACTTCCCTGGGGTGAACGCTGGTGCGGTCTATGGAACCCAGAAAGAGCACCTCGAAAGCCAACAGGCGATGAC
Organism: Gammaproteobacteria bacterium; assembly: GCA_024640825.1. GTDB lineage: Bacteria > Pseudomonadota > Gammaproteobacteria > Pseudomonadales > Azotimanducaceae > UBA7803. The sequence continues at coordinate 36,357 of JAHEEG010000003.1, read as the reverse complement.
GCGCATCCAGAAACAGACAGCCGAAGACCTCCCGTTCCAGACCCGAAAGCTTATGCTGCAGGTACGTGCGCACCGCCACCGTGTCAGTGAGCAACGGGCGATGAGCGATGCCTGCTTCGGCGTGGCGCGACCCCAAGCCAAGCACCGCCTTCAGCTGGGCGATCTTGGCCGGCCCAAGCCCACGCACTTCCGCCAGCCTTCGGGGATGGGCTTCCAGCAGGGGCCGCAGACCCCCGAACCGCACCAGAAGGTTTCTGGAGAAGGCCACCACATCCATGCTGCCGTCTCCTGATCCGAGGCAGACAGCCAGCAGCTCGGCATCGGAGAGGCTTTCAGGCCCATGGCGCAGCAGACGCTCCCGGGGCCGTTCACCGCTGGGCCAGCAGGACAGGGGAACTGGTTTGGCCGAAGGTTTGGCCGAAGGTTTGGCCGAAGGTTTGGCCGAAGGTTCGGCCGAGGGCTCGACCCAAAGTCGCCCTGAAGTGAGTCGCTCTGAGTTGGGTGGTAACCGGCGACGCGCCATCCAGGCCTCCTTGTCTCTTGCCTCGGGGATTGGCCTTTGGGCCGATTTCTGGTTCCGCAACGCTTCCCCGAGTCAGGTTCGCTGTGCCATCAACGGGCGGGTCACGAGATTTCCGATTCCGATAACCCGGTTCCGTACTAATGCCGACGTCGTCATAGTGGGCACAGGTTGGTGGTGGTATCTTTGCCGCAGCTATTGTCAGTCGGGAGCCTTCATGGCCGACACCAGAAGCAAAGGCCAGGATTCGCTTTCCGAAGGCGGCATCCTTTCCGGATGTCGCATCATAGTCGGAGTTTCCGGCGGCATCGCTGCGTACAAGACGCCCATGCTTGTGAGACGTCTGAGGGAGGCCGGCGCAGAAGTTCAGGCGGTGATGACAGCCAACGCTCGCCAATTCGTCACCGCCACTACCCTGCAAGCCGTTTCCGGGAGGCCAGTAAGAGACAGCTTGTGGGACGCAGCGGCCGAGGCCGCGATGGGCCATATCGAGCTTGCCCGCTGGGCTGACCTGATCGTCATCGCGCCAACCACTGCGGATACGCTCAGCCGGCTGGCGGCCGGACGAGCTGACGACCTGCTGAGCACGCTACGCCTTGCCAGCCGCGCGCCCGTGCTGCTGGCGCCAGCCATGAACAACGTCATGTGGGATCATCCGGCCACCCGCAGAAACCTGCGGAGGCTCACAGAAGATGGATGCACGATCCTCGGGCCTGACAGCGGCCCCCAGGCCTGCGGGGAAACGGGCCCTGGTCGGATGCAGGAACCAGAAGCGCTTTTCGCGGCGGTTCGCGATTGCTGCCTGTCGATCCCCAGCTGGGGCAGCCTCGCCACGCCCGTCCGTTCAACCCCCCATCTGGATGGGCTGCGGGGCAAAAAGTTTCTGATCACCGCAGGTCCCACCCGGGAAGCTATAGATCCGGTCCGTTATATAAGTAACGAGAGCTCGGGCAAGCAGGGTTACGCCCTGGCCAGCGCAGCTCTGCGCGTCGGGGGCGAGGTAACTCTGATAAGCGGCCCCGTTAATATCGCGCCCCCCGTCGGCGCGAAGACGATATCGGTCACCACCGCCCAGCAGATGAACGACGCGGTTCAAGCACAGCTGCCAGCAACCGACATCTTCATTGGCGTTGCCGCTGTGGCCGACTACCGACCTGCCGAAAAAAAAGATCAGAAAATCAAAAAGTTGCCCGGGGGTGAAAAGGGTTTGAGGCTTTTATTGGTGGAGAATCCGGATATCATCGCCGGCGTTTCCAGCAGCCAGAACCGACCTTTCGTCGTTGGCTTCGCTGCCGAGACACAGGATGCTCTCCGCAACGCCAGAGAGAAGCGTAAACGTAAGGGTATGGACATGATCGTCGTCAACGACGTCGCAAACCCTGACATTGGCTTTAACAGCGAAGAGAATGCAGTAGCGGTGATCTGGCATGGGGGCGAGGAAAAGCTTCCGCAATCCAGTAAAGCGCAGCTGGCGGAATGGATAATTGACCGGATCGCTACTTGTTATGTCGACCAGTTAGCGCCCGCAAACCCCGAATCCGTGGCAGAGTAACAAACAGGCACCCGGAGACAGGGCCCTTGAGGTGGCCGACGCTGCGCGTGGCGGCTACCATAGCAACAGCGCGGAAAGGACAACACGATTGAACAGCGCCGAAGCCGACCACGACGGCGAATCGCCCATCAGCAGTCCCGTCAGAAAACGGAAATCCGACCGAGGCATCGGGATCTGGTTCCATGCATTGATCATCATGGGCATGGCGACCGCTGGGCTGCTGGTTGCCATGTTGCTGATCGGTTATCAGGTCGTTGCGTCCGGCAACGCCATGCATCAGGCCAGCCAGGCGGAGAACCTGAAGGCCCGGTACGCGGCGTTTTTCAACGGCAAGCTTGACGAGTTACGAAACCACGTCGGCGCGATGGCAATAGCCCCGCAAACGATCGCCGCGTTCGACACCTTCGATGACGCCGTTCTGGCCCGCACCGGAGAGGAACTTCAGGCCGCGGTCAGCTTCGCCAGCAACGTCAAACTGATTCCCAAGGGCGAGGCCGAGGTCAACAACAGAATCGGCATCGGCTATGTCGCCGTAGACGTGATTGAGCGCGCCGAAACCCAACCTTACGTAGGCCCGGACGGTATCGGCGGCCAGCGGCCCCAGCTGTTCGTTGCTCACTCCGTCCTCAAGGACGGCATCGTTGCCGGGGTTCTTTTCGTTGAGGTTTCCATGGACTATTTCCTCACCCCGCTTAACTCTTTCGACCCGTCTCTGGGCCGGCTGAACCTGGAACAGCGGTTCGAAGGCGCTGCTGCCGTTAACCTACTGCAGTGGGGCGAGGCCGGCCGCGGTCTTCCGCCGGAGCGCGTAAAGCTGAACGCACCACACTGGTCGCTGCTGATCACCCCTAACCCGGATCGCATCGGCTACGTTTCGAGCTCGCTGGACATGCTGATGGCCTTTGGCTTGGCAGCGGGGATGATGCTGGGCGGGGTTCTGTTCGGATTCGCAAGTATGAACCGCAAACTTGAACAGGATGCCGACGCACTGCTCGTCTACGCGGGCCGAGTCATGCGAGGGAGAAACGTAAAACCGGAAGCCTACCGGCTGACGCTTTTCCAGCGGACGGCTGCGGAGATCGCCCGACTGGCAAACGCTGCCAATCTCGCGGGAAACTCAGAAGGTAGGAAAGAACCGGAAGAGAAGCCGTCAAAACCCGGGACGCGAAAGCACGGCGCGAAGGTTGCAGAAGCAGAGCCCGCCCCGGCAACCAGCGATATCGACGACCTTCTGGCCGATGACCCGCCACAAGCAAAGCAAAAATCCATAGATGACGACGAGTTCCTGGATGTAAGCGTCACCAGCGCGGCCGACGACAACTTCGGCATCGAAGTTTCAGAAGATGTCGGGCCCATCGACATGGGCTTGAAGCTTGATCCGGATATTTTCCGCGCGTATGACATTCGCGGAATCACTACCAGCAATCTTACGGAGGAGGTCGTCTATTGGATCGGCCGCGCATTCGCCGCAGAAGCAATAGACAGGAAGCAGACCCGGGTCGCCGTGGGCCGGGATGGCAGACACTCCAGCGCCGGTCTGAAGGATGCACTAGTCCGGGGGCTTACGGAAGGCGGCACGGACGTCCTGGACATAGGCGTAGTTCCGACACCGCTGCTCTACTTTGCAACCTATACCCTGGATACCGGCACGGGCATCATGATCACGGGCTCCCACAATCCCCCCGACTACAACGGCCTCAAAATGGTCATGGCCGGGGAAACTCTGGCAGACGAACGTATTGCGCAGCTGCGAGTGCGAATCGAGGCGAACCGTTTGTCGGAAGGAGATGGTGACCTCGAGGAGATCGACCTCAATGATCACTACCTAGACAGGGTGCTCGAAGACGTCATCGTGGCACAACCACTGAAAGTTGTAGTCGACTGCGGAAACGGGGTCGCCGGCCTCATCGCACCGGAGCTGATCAGGCAGCTTGGCTGTGAAGTGGTGCCTCTCTACTGCGACGTGGACGGGGATTTCCCCAATCATCACCCCGATCCTGCCGAGCCCGAAAATCTGGAAGATCTCATTACCGTCGTAGCCGCGGAAAACGCAGATCTGGGGCTGGCCTTCGACGGTGACGGGGACCGACTGGGTGTAGTTACCAGCAGCGGTGAGATCATCTATGCCGATAAGCTGCTGATGTTGTTTGCCCAGGACATCGTCGGGCGAAATCCCGGCGCCGACATCATTTATGACGTGAAGTGCAGCAGGCACCTCAATAGCCTGATAAGTGACTTGGGCGGTCGTCCGATCATGTGGAAAACAGGGCATTCTCACATGAAGGCAAAGCTCAGGGAAACCGGCGCGCTGCTCGCGGGTGAGTTGAGCGGTCACATCTGCTTCGGCGAGCGTTGGTATGGCTTCGACGACGCCCTTTACTCCGCTGCGAGGCTGTTGGAGATCGTCGGCGGTTCAGAGCGATCGGCAGACGAGCTTTTCCGTCAATTTCCAATCACGTTCAGCACGCCGGAAATCAAAATCACCAGTACCGATAGCCAGAAGTTCAAAATCATGGAGCGTCTGGTCAAGGAGGCCGATTTCGGCGACGGAACTCTGACAACCATTGACGGGGTCAGGGTGGACTATAAGGATAGCTGGGGGCTTATCCGCCCCTCCAATACCAGCCCTATCCTGTCGCTGCGTTTTGAGGCTGACAGCCAGGAGGCCCTCGACAGGGTCCAGGACCTTTTCCAGGCTCAGCTCGCCACAATAGATCCACAACTCAAGTTCCGCTGAGCCAATGCAAATTTCGGATGACCAGGCGCGCAATATTTCCAGCGTCCTAACGGAGGCCCTGCCGTATATCCAGCGCTACCACGGGTCCACACTGGTAATAAAATATGGCGGCAACGCCATGGTCGAGGAAAACCTGAAAAACACCTTCGCCCGCGACATCGTGCTGTTAAAGCTCGTGGGCATGAATCCGGTGGTGGTTCACGGTGGCGGGCCACAGATCGGAAACCTTCTCAGCAAACTTAATATTCCTACCCGTTTCGTAGATGGCATGCGAGTGACCGATGCTGAGACCATGGACGTGGTGGAAATGGTGCTGGGCGGGTTAGTGAATCAGGAAATCGTATCCATCATCAACAAGCACGGCGGCCGTGCCGTAGGGGTCACAGGAAAGGACGGAAACCTGATTCGCGCACGCCAGCTGACCCTCAAGAAAACTGATCTGGCCCTGAATGCACCGGAGATCATCGACATCGGCCACGTGGGGGAGGTGGTGTCAGTAAACGTCGACGTCATCAGTGCCCTCACTCAGGACGATTTCATACCCGTCATCGCGCCCATCGGGGCCGGTCCGGAAGGCGAGTCCTACAATATCAATGCGGATCTCGTTGCCGGCAAGCTGGCAGAGGCGCTGGGCGCGGAAAAACTGCTGCTGCTCACGAATACCCGCGGCATTCTCGACGCCGCAGGCAATACCCTAACGAGCCTAACGGCCTCGCAGGTGGAATCGTTGACCGCCGACGGTACGATCAACGAAGGCATGCTGCCTAAAACCGAGTGTGCGCTTTCCGCCCTGAGAGCCGGCGTGAGCAGCGTCCAGATCATCGACGGGACGGCGCCCCACGCCATCTTGCTGGAAGTATTTACCGACGCGGGCATCGGTACCAAAATTACTGCGGAACCCGGCGATGGCTAAATCCAATCGCCGGCAGGAAATCCTGCAGGCATTCGCGCTGATGCTCGAAACCAGGCCCGGGGCCCGGATCACTACGGCAGCACTGGCTGCCCAGGTCGGCGTTTCTGAAGCAGCCCTGTACCGCCACTTTCCCAGCAAGGGCAAAATGCTGGAAGGGCTGCTCGAATTCATAGAAGAGAGCTTGTTTTCACGCATCAACCGTATTCTCGCGGAGGAACCTACGGCCCAACAGCGCTGTAAAATGGTGCTCTGGCTGCTTTTATCCTTCGCCGAGCGGAATCCGGGACTCGCCCGCTTGATGCTGGGTGATGCTCTTCTGGGAGAAACCGAGCGGCTGCGCAATCGTGTGCGCCAGCTGTTCGACCGTCTGGAGACCCAGCTGCGGCTGATTCTTCGGGAATGGGCCGTCACACGGGTACCGGGGCCCGAACTGGGCAGCACCGCCGGCGCAAATCTCATGCTGTCGGCGGCTGAAGGGCGAATCAATCAGTTTGTCAGAAGCGAGTTCCGGGCCCTGCCGACGTCCGGCTGGGAGGAGCAGTGGAAAGCCCTCGAGCGCGCTATTTTCCGCTAAGTCTGGATACGGAAACCTTATTCGTTTGCGCTTGCGCAAGCAGGTTTCTGCAGGGACCCGTAATTTCAAGCCGGCTTCAGAAGTTGGCTACCATTTCGGGGCAGTGGCCATTGAGGAATATCTCGCGATCCTTGGCGAAGCGCTCACGGGCACCGACTTTGTCCCGATGACGCTGCGCGATCTCCCCCTCCAGGGTGTCGATCTGAATCTGGGTACGCTCAATGTTGTTCACGAGGATGTCCGACAGGGCCCCTCCAGTGCGCTCGAGCTGCGCGGCTTCCCGCTCCAGCTTTCTCTGCTCGGAACGCATTTGCGTAAGGTTGGCCTCCGCGTTCTTGATACGGCTGTCGATGGACTCGAGGGCCTCTTCCAGAGCGCGACCGATCTCTTTTTCGGAGCTGTAGAGCGTCTGAACTCTGTCCAGATCATCCAAACAGGCTTGCCTTTCTCGATCGTGGGCCTGTTTGATCGCCAGCTGTTCGGGGGTCAACTGTGCAGGAACCCGCTCCAGTAATCGGCCGCTGGCAGCGTCGATGATATCGTAGCCACCGGCCACTTTGCTCGCCGGAATGGCGTGAGAAATCACCAGACTTCCATCGGCGTTCACGTAGCGATAAAGCCGAACGTCAGCGGCCCCTACCTTAACCGCCGTAGACAGCACGAGGCAGATTGCCAAAAACATGAACGTTGACTTTCCCATAGTGCTTATCTCAGCGTTCCTTAGGTGAGCGCGCAGTGGGACCGCTGATAGTCCCGTATCCGCTTCAATAGATCCTGGGGATAGTTGTCGTGACGGCCGTTCGAGTCAAGGTACTCAATCACATTCTGCAGGTTGAGCAAGCTCAGCACAGGTACACCGAGTTCCTCATGGAGGATCTGCACGGCAGTATTCCCACTCGGGCCAAGTTCCTGCCGATCCATCGCGATGACCACGCCAACCAGCGTGCCTCCGGCCCCGGCGATGAGGTCTACTGCCTCACGTATAGCTGTCCCGGCGGTCAGGACATCGTCAACCAGAAGAACGCGCGTTGCTATGCTTCCACCAACGAAACGACCGCCCTCGCCGTGGTCCTTCTCCTCCTTGCGGTTGAATCCCCAGGCAACATCTCGTCCACGCCGGGCGAGCGCTTCCGAGACCGCTACCGCAATCGGGATGCCCTTATAGGCAGGACCAAAGACAAGCTCGAAGGACGGCGCAGATTTCACAATGCATTGCGCATATGCCTCGGCCAGTTGCTGAGTCGCCGCGCCGGTATGCAGCGCGCCCAGATTGAAGAAGTAAGGGCTCTGACGCCCGGATTTCAGAGTGAAATCGCCAAAACGGAGCACCGCCTGATCAATCAGCAGTTTCAGAAGTGACGCGGAAGCGGCATTCATCAGAGCGCGTCCTGAAGTGCCATCCGCTGGCGTTGGGCGAGCGCCATGGTTCCCTGTTTTGCGAGGCCGAGCATCCGCTCGAGTTCCACATCGCTGAACGGAGCACCTTCCGCGGTGCCCTGCACCTCGATGAACCCACCAGATTCGAGCATTACTACATTCATGTCCGTCTCCGCCGTTGAGTCTTCCGCGTAGTCCAGATCCAGCACCGGTTCGCCGCGCCAGATGCCTACGGATACAGATGCCACAAACTCCCTGAACGCATCCTGAACCCCAATCTTGCGAAACGCATCTGCCAAGGCCAGCGCACCACCCGTAATGGACGCCGTCCGGGTACCGCCATCGGCCTGGATAACGTCGCAGTCAACACGAACGGTACGCTCACCCAAGGCCTTCATGTCGACAATGGAACGCAGCGACCGCCCGATGAGCCGCTGAATCTCGAGCGTGCGCCCACCCTGCTTTCCTCTCGCCGCCTCTCGATCCGAGCGAGTATGGGTCGCGCCCGGCAACATGCCGTACTCGGCCGTCACCCAGCCCACGCCTTTGCCTCGCAGAAAGCCCGGTACGGACTGATCGACCGACGCAGTGCAGATGACTTTGGTGTCGCCAAACTCCACCAACACAGACCCAGCGGCATGCTTTGTGAAGCCTCTGGTAAACCTTACCTGACGCATCTCACCGGGCGACCGGCCGCTGGGGCGCTGAATGGCCATGGGCAACTCTCTTCAATAACGGGGGAGCCCGTATTATAAGCGCTGGTTCGGGGTGAGAGCGATGCGGGCACAAGGCTTTTGATCCGACAGCTGACCCGATTTGGGATTAGACTCGACTTTCTAAATTCGGGTAATTCTCACCATGTTGCACAGCATGACCGGCTTCGCGCGCGCTCAGGACATTCAGCAGACACTGGTCCTCACCTGGGAGCTGCGCAGCGTCAACCATCGTTTCCTGGAAACTCAGCTGCGCCTGCCTGAACCGCTTAGAGGTCTCGAGCATGGTCTGCGGGAAACCCTGCGCAAACATCTCAAGCGCGGCAAGGTCGATTGCACGCTGCGGGTCGACCGAACGGAGGGTGCCTCACAGCTGGAACTCAATCGGCCGCTGCTGCTGCAGATCCTGGCCGTCCTGGAGCAGATGAGGCGCGACGCGCCGGAGGTAGGAGCGCCCAACCCCATGGACCTGCTGCGCTGGCCTGGGATCCTTGGCACGGAGGCCGTCATGGACGAAACAGCGCTGAAGGAGCCGCTCACGGACCTGTTCGAGGCCTGCCTGACGCAGCTCATCGACCATCGCCAGCGCGAAGGAAACCAGCTGCACGAGGCGATCACACAGCGCCTGGATGAAATAGATCGGCTGGTTGGAGAAATCAAACGCCACAGCCTTTCAATCGCCCATCAGCTGAGGATCAAGCTGCAGCAGCGGATAGCGGACCTAGGGACAGAGCTGGAGCCTGACCGCCTCACGCAGGAGGTAGCTCTGCTCGCCCAGCGGGCGGACATCGCGGAGGAGCTGGACCGACTCAGCATCCATGTGGAGGAGGCCCGAAGCAACCTCAGGAGCCCGGGACCCCACGGGCGCCGTCTGGATTTTCTGACTCAGGAACTGAACCGGGAAGCCAATACCCTGGGCTCAAAATCGGTGCTGGCCCAGACGTCGCAGCGCGCGGTCGACCTCAAAGTCATCATCGAGCAGATCAGGGAACAGGTTCAGAACGTCGAGTAGCAGGCGCGGCCCGGTAGGCCATCTGACGACCATGGGGTACACTCGCCGACCCGTCAGGAGCAAGGCACAAGAGCTTTCATGCCACAGGGACTTTTGTTGATCGTCTCAGCACCCTCGGGTGCTGGTAAAACGAGCCTGGTGGCGGCTTTGCTCGACCGTGATCCAAGGCTGATGGTGGCGGTTTCCCACACCACCCGCACCAGGCGACCTCAAGAACAGAACGGCGTTAACTACCACTTCGTAGACGCCGCCAGGTTCAGCGAAATGGTAGAGGGCGGCGAGTTTCTCGAGCACGCCGAGGTGTTCGGCAACCAGTACGGCACATCTGCAGCGGCGGTGGATCGCACGCGCAGCGCAGGCCGGGATGTAGTGCTGGAGATCGATTTCCAAGGCGCAGATCAAATACGCCAGCGATATCCGGAAGCCATCAGCATATTCATTCTGCCGCCTTCACAGACAGCCCTGGCGACTCGACTCGAGGCCCGCGGCCAGGACGATCAGTCGGTGATCAGAGAGCGGTTGGCAAAGGCAAGATGGGAGATGTCTCACTACGCAGAATACGATTATCTGGTCGTCAACGATGCATTCGAAACGGCTCTCGAAGACATGTGCTGCATAGTTCGCGCCGAAAGGCTGCGTCGCCAACCACAGCAGGCCCGCCTGCAGGCGCTGCTGCGGGACCTCTTGTAAGCGCGATGGCCCCCCGCTAAACTCGCCCCCCCACTCACGGATGCTCCCAAGACATGGCAAGAATAACAGTGGAAGACTGCCTCGATCACGTGGATAACCGATTCGAACTGGTTATGCTGGCGACTCGTCGGGCACGCCAGATGCGCCGCTTCGGTTCCGAGCCGTTGGTGCCCATAGAGAACGACAAGCCCAGCGTTCTGGCCTTGCGGGAGATCGCAGCGGGCCTTGTTTCTCATGAAATGCTTGACGAGCAGGAAGCGTCCACACAGGATGACGTTTTGGAAGTGTCCTTCGGCATAGGAGATGACGAACCCCGCGAGCTTTGAGGCAACCACGGGCCCCTCAGAAGAGGTCCAGGGCATCGTTTCGCCCACCGCGCCATCTCCAAGCCGAAAACCCCGCAAGCGCAAGGGCACCAAACGCCCGCAGCAGCCGGAATCATACTTCGTCTCACGTCTTGCCGAACGCGCGAGGCTCCCCGAAATCGCCGCTCCCGTCACTATTGACGGGCTCTGTGATCGCCTATCCGAATACCTGCAGCCTGAGCAGATAGCACAGGTTCGCTCCGCTTACTATCACGCAGCCGAGGCGCACCAGCATCAGTGGCGAAGAACGGGACACCCGTACGTCACACACCCACTGGCAGTGGCGAATATTCTTGCCGGTATGCATATGGATCACGAGACGGTAATGGCTGCGCTGCTGCACGACGTCATCGAAGATACCAACATTGGCAAGTCGGTTCTCGGCGCCCGCTACGGGGAATCCGTGGCGCAGATCGTTGACGGCGTATCAAAGCTGTCAACTATATTTCGCAGCAGGGCGGAGGCTCAGGCAGAGAACTTTCAGAAGATGGCCATGGCCATGGCCAAAGACATTCGCGTGATCATGGTCAAACTGGCAGACCGGCTGCACAACATGAGAACCATCGGGGTGATGTCCGATGACCAGCGCAAACGCATCGCTCGGGAAACTCTCGATTTCTACGCGCCCATTGCTAACCGTCTGGGCATTCACCACATCAAAGTCGAGTTCGAGGAACTGGGTTTCGGTGCGCTGTATCCGCTGAGAGCAGATCGCATAGAGCGCGCGGTGAAAGCGGCGAGAGGCAATCGCAAAGAGCTGATGGATGAGCTGCGCAAATCTCTGACTGACGCGCTGCAGCAGGAAGGCATCGAGGCCGAAGTGCAGGGACGGGAAAAGCACCTCTACTCCATCTATCGGAAGATGCGCACGCAGCACAAATCCTTCTCTGAGATCATGGACGTTTTCGGATTCAGAATCGTGGTGCCAGGCGTAGACCACTGCTACAGGACGCTCGGAGTCGTACACAACTTATACAAGCCGGTCGCAGGCCGATTCAAAGACTACATCGCCATTCCGAAGGTAAATGGCTACCAGTCTCTGCACACAACACTGTTTGGTATGCACGGCGTGCCCATCGAGGTACAGATCAGAACGCCGCAAATGGACGCGGTTGCAGAAAACGGCATAGCCGGGCACTGGCTGTACAAATCGACCAATGACGCCTTCCAAGGTAGCCAGCAACGTGCCCGCCAGTGGGTTCGCGACCTCCTCGATCTGCAACAGCGCGCCGGCAACCCGATGGAATTCATCGAAAGCCTGAAGATCGATCTATTCCCCGACGAGGTTTATGTCTTCACGCCCAAAGGGGACATTCTGGAATTGCCCAGGGGTGCCTCCCCGGTTGACTTCGCCTATGCCGTGCATACGGACATTGGGAACCGATGCGTGGCCTGCCGCATCGATCGGCATCTCGCGCCTCTGTCACAGCAGCTGCAAAGCGGACAGAACGTAGAGATCATCACGGCACCTGAAGCTCGACCCAACCCCGACTGGCTCACGTTCGTGGTATCGAGCAAGGCTCGATCCGGTATTCGCCAGGCGCTCAAGGTTCAGCAGGAGGTAGACTCCGTAGCCTTCGGGCGACGTCTGCTCAACCGCTCACTGGCAAGCGCCAACAAAAGCATCAACGATCTTGACTTCCGACGATTGCGGCGGGTTTTCAAAGAGTTCGGTGTACGGCGCCTGAATGAACTCCTTGCCGCCATCGGCAACGGCGAACTGATGGCATACGTGGTCGCTCAACAGCTGCTGGCAGCGGACGACCCCGATTTCCAGGGTATAACGGTCGACAGCATCGGGCCTGTGGCAATCCGCGGCGGCGAGGGTCTGGTGATCAACTACGGTCGCTGTTGCGGCCCCATTCCGGGCGACCCGATCGTCGGGCACATGACTCCGGGCCGAGGATTCGTCGTACACGTGGAAACCTGCCGCAACATGGTGGAGATACGGCGTCGTCACAGCGGCCGGGATATTATCCCTGCCCATTGGGCACCGAAAACTTCGGCCGAGTTCCTCACCGCATTGAGAATTGAGGTGCAGCGCAGAAAGGGCGTCATAGCAGAGATTGCTTCATCCGTCGCCGAAGCGGACGCCGGTGTGGAGAATATCAGCGTCGAAGAGCGCAACGCCGAGGTCACCAGCGTAAGTCTGACGGTTTCGGTAAGAAACCGCACGCATCTCGCGGCCGTGATGCGCCGCATTCGCATTACCGGCGGTATCATCAGCATCAATCGGGTCAGCGCCTGACGGCGGCGGCATGAGCCAAGACCCTGAATCCGGCAACAGCCGCAGCGTAAGCACCAATGAGGCGCCCGCGGCAATCGGCCCCTATTCCCAGGCTGTAATCGTCGGCAACATGGTGTTTGTGTCGGGGCAGATCCCCCTAGACCCCCAGACGATGACGCTTGTGCCTGGCGATGTGGGCGACCAAGCTCGCCAGGTCTTCCGCAACCTGGCAGCGGTGGCGCGGGCTGCAGGCGGAACTCTGAACGACATGGTGAAGCTAACCCTGTACCTAAAGAATCTGGCCGATTTCCAGACCGTCAACGGCGTCATGGAGGAGTTTTTTGACCCTCCGTTCCCGGCCAGAGCTGCGGTGGGCGTGGCGGATCTGCCACGCGAGGCCGAAGTTGAGGTGGAAGGAATCATGCATCTTTTGCAGAAGGGATCCAGGGACGGAGGTCCTGGCGGGGGGGCCGTTAAAGGGTCCTCTAACAGCGAGGCGGAGTGACCGCGGGCAACCCCGGGGCCGACCTACCAGTAACCAGCCTGAGAGGCGTCGGTCCTAGCCTCAAAACGACCCTCGAACGAATCGGCATTTTTCGCACCACGGACCTGCTGCTGCATCTGCCGACCCGCTACCAGGACCGCAGTCATGTGACGAACCTTGGCCAAATCGAAGCAGACCAGGAGTGTCTGGTTCGCGGACGGGTGGTCACCACAAAGGTATCTTTCGGCCGAAAGCGCAGCCTGCTGGTTACCATCGAGGATGGATCCGGTTATCTAGGGCTGAGATTCTTTCATTTTTCCCGACGCCAGCAGGCCGGCCTGCAAACCGGGACCCAGGTACAGGCCTTCGGCGAGATCCGCTTCGGACCGAGTGGCTTCGAAATGATTCATCCGGACTACCGGGCTTTCGATTCAGATCCGCCCACCCTCGAAGCAGGGCTGACACCCATATATCCCACCACCAAAGGCCTGGGCCAGAATCGTCTAAGGTCCCTGACCGCCCAGCTCGAAAAGTTGCCCTGGTCGACCGACCACGGAACCCCTTATGCGGATCTTCTGCTTCTACACAAGCCATCCGCCGAAATGACCGCAACAGAGATAGCCTCAGTCCAGGAACGTCTCGCCAAGGACGAACTCACCGCCTACTACCTGATCATGCGAGGACGGCAGCTCGAACGACAGCGCCAGGCAACCACAGCTTTACCCAGAGCTCAGCAACTGGGCCGACAGCTGCTCAACAACCTCGGCTTCCAGCTGACTGGCGCACAACGGCGCGTTGTGCGGGAGGTGCTTGAGGATCTTGAAACCAAGCAACCGATGCTTCGGCTGGTACAGGGCGACGTTGGTTCCGGCAAGACCGTGGTCGCCGCTTTTGCCGCTATTCGTGCCGCCGAGCACTTTACTCAAACCGCGATAATGGCGCCCACAGAGATCCTGGCGGAGCAGCATTACGTCAACTTCAGTCGTTGGCTGAGCCCTCTGGGCATCTCAGTCGTGCTGCTAACCGGCAGCCAGCCCGCCAAAGAACGCCGACAGGTGACTACGCAAATCAGCAGCGGGGAGGCGCTAGTCGCCGTGGGTACCCATGCGCTTTTCCAGCAGCATGTCAGTTTTGCAAAGTTAGCGCTTACTATCATCGATGAGCAGCACCGCTTTGGTGTTCACCAGCGCATGGCGCTGCGCAACAAAGGCCTCGTACCCCATCAGCTGGTGATGACCGCGACGCCTATACCCCGCACGCTGACAATGGCGCTGTACGCAGACATGGCTGTTTCCCTGATCGACGAGCTGCCGCGCGGCCGCCAGGCGATAGATACCCGCGTAGTAGCCGACAGCCGCCGCGCGGAAGTGGTCTCACGGCTCCGAGACTCACTCGCCAAAGGCGGCCAGGCATACTGGGTATGCCCGCTGATCGAAAAGTCCGACCACTTAGATCTGGCCGACGCGGAGTCCACGGCGACAGCCATCGCAGAAGCGCTGCCAGAGCACCGAGTGGGCCTGCTACACGGCCGAATGAGCAGCGCAAAAAAGGCCGACGTCATGCAATCGTTCAGCGCCGGCGAGCTGGATGTCCTGGTTGCTACGACTGTGATCGAGGTGGGCGTTGACGTGGCTAACGCCAATCTGATGATCATCGAAAATCCCGAGCGCATGGGGCTCACGCAGCTGCACCAGCTTCGAGGCAGAGTTGGGCGCGGTGACACGCGCGCCAGCTGCATTTTACTTTACAAATCCCCGCTTGGGGCAAATGCTAAAGCAAGATTGCAGGTCATCCGCGACAGCCAGGATGGTTTCTACATCGCCGAGCAGGACCTGAACCTGCGCGGTGGCGGCGAGTTGCTGGGAACCCGCCAGACCGGCGAGCAGAGTTTCCGTCTGGCGGATCTGCGCAAGCACGCCCACCTGATCCCGGAAGCCGTCGCCCGGGGCGACGAACTGCTTAGGTCAGCCCCCCAATCGGTGCAAGCCCTTCTGGACGCCTGGGCGCCGGCGGACACAGGTCACATTTCCGTATAGTCGCAGGAACCGGATCTCGGTATCCAGCGGCCTCCGTACTCGAGGCAAGCCAACAGCAGGCGGATTTCCCGCGGCAACTAGCGGAAAGGCGAACATAGCGCCGCCGGACGGATTCAACCCCGGGCCGGCACCACTCGTCCAGCTTCCGGATCATCGAACACATTCATATCCAGGTCGTCTTCGCTGCGGGCAACGATGGCAGACACCGTGCCGTCGCCGGTAACGTTTACCGCCGTGCGAAGCATGTCAAGCAACCGGTCGACACCGATGATGAGCATGATGCCTTCCACGGGCAGCCCAACCTGGGTAAGCACCATGGTCAGCATGATAAGACCCACGCCGGGGACGCCTGCGGTGCCAATGGAAGCGAGCGTAGCGGTGAGAATGACCATCAGATAGTCCCCAAGGGCGAGATCAATGCCGTAGAACTGGGCAATAAAAACCGTCGCCACGCCCTGCATGATGGCGGTTCCATCCATATTGATGGTCGCCCCAAGCGGAACCACAAAAGCGGCAACTTCGTTCCTGACACCGACCCGCTGCTCCACCGTGCGCAGCGTTACCGGCAGGGTCGCCCCGCTGGAGGCGGTACTAAAAGCCACCAGCATGGGCTCACGCATCTTGCGCATGAAAGTCAGGGGGTTGACCCGGGCCAGAAGCATCAACAGCGTTGGGTAAACCACTGACATCTGCACAATCAAAGCCGCCACCACTGTCATGAAGTAAGACAGCAGCTTCAATATTTCCTCCCAACCCTGGGTAGCAAACAGCCGGGTCATGAGGCAGAAAACCCCATATGGCGCCAGCTTGATGAGCAGCGTGATCAGCCGCATCAGAACCTCGTTGACGTCCTGAAACCAACCCATCACCCTGGCACCCGCCTCTCCCGCGTGGCTGATGGCAATGCCCAGCAGCAGCGCAAATACGATGATCTGCAGCATGTTGCCATCGGCCATGGCGGACACGGGATTGGTAGGGAAAATGCCGACCAGCGTATCTTTGATGCTGGCGGGCGCCCCGGGATCGAAGGTCACATCTGAGGGTGGGGGATCACCGCCGACACCAGGGCTGACCAGCAATGCCAAAATCAGCGCAATGCTGATTGCCAGCGCCGTAGTCAGCAGATAAAGGCCAATCGCCTTGCCTCCCACGCGACCCATGCTGCCTGTATCGCCAAGGCTGGCAGCGCCGCAGATCAGCGATACCAGCACCAGAGGCACGACCATCAGTTTCAGGCTGGCTATGAATATCTGGCCGCCGGCATCGATGATGCCTTCAACAAAGAAGCTTCGCAGCCAATGGGACTCCGAAACGCCCGTTTGCTGAACAGCGACGCCAAGGACAAGACCGGCTGCCATGCCGATGAGGATGCGTACCGTCAGATTCATGTCGGGCGCCTTGTTCTGGACCGCCAACGCAGCCCGAGCCGGATCAGCAGAGTCAACGGTGATAGCGTCTAGCCTACTTCGATCATCTCGAAGTCTTCCTTACTGACGCCACATTCAGGGCAGACGAAGTCTTCAGGAACGTCCTCCCAGCGAGTACCGGGCGCGATGCCCTCCTCTTCGTATCCTTCGGCTTCGTCGTAAATCCAGCCGCATACGATACATTGCCACTTACGCATTCGTCGTCTGCCCCACAGGGTCGTTGCACAAGGCGCGATAAGCTACTTGTGAAGCCCGCAAAAATCAACGCGACCTAGGACATGCGACGAGCATCGCCACTCACCGCGCTAGTCTGACCCCGACTATGGCGCTAAACTGCCTGGCCACTGGCAGCATCATGACACATACCCTGACCGCTACCGTGCAACCCTATTTGCAGCTCATGCGCCTTGACCGGCCTGTGGGTACACTGCTGCTGCTATGGCCGACGCTAGCGGCCCTTTGGCTGGCTGCCGAAGGGCTTCCGCCCTGGCACCTGCTGTTAGTTTTCACGCTAGGCACCTTCGTAATGCGCTCCGCCGGCTGCGTAATCAACGATTTCGCCGATCGCGGCTGGGACCGACATGTCCGGCGGACGGCGGCGCGGCCGCTGACATCCGGACGGCTTTCAGAACGTCAGGCAATGCTGCTGTTCGCGGGCCTCAGTCTGACGGCAGCTTTTCTGCTCGTGTTTCTAAACCCCCTGGCACGCTGGCTTGCCCTGGGCGGTTTCGCCATCGCTGTGCTTTATCCGTTCCTGAAACGCTGGACCTACCTGCCCCAGGTTGGCCTGGGGGCCGCCTTCAGCTGGGGCCTTATAATGGCGTACGCCAGTGTCCAGGATCGGGTTCCCTCCGAAGCCTGGCTGCTGTTTCTTGCCAGCCTGCTGTGGATCGTGGCCTATGACACCCTCTACGCCATGGTGGACCGGGACGACGACCTGCAGGTCGGAATCAAGTCCACGGCAATTCTATTCGGTACCGCAGACCGCCTGATGGTCGGCGTGCTTCAGCTTTCCTCGATATTAACCCTGCTGCTACTGGGCCAGCGCCTGAATCTGGGTGGGTTTTACTATCTGGGCCTTCTGGCCTGCCTCACCCTGTTCGGTTACCAGCAATATCTCATTCGCCACCGCCGGGCGGACGATTGCTTCAAGGCATTCCTGAACAATGTCTGGGTCGGTTTTTCCCTGTTCGCCGGCGTGGTTCTGGACACCATGCTCCAATTCCAGCTGCAAACATGAACGCAGCCGCCAGGCTGGCCGAGCGCATTGACAAATTTACCGACGGGCTGGGCCGCGCAATCGCCTGGCTGATGCTGGCTATGGTCCTTACAACGCTGGCGGTCGTGATACTGCGCTACGCCCTGGATCAGGGCGCAATCATCCTGCAGGAATCGGTGATGTATCTGCACGGTCTGGCTTTCATGCTGGGCATTCCATACGCGCTAAAAGAAGACGCTCATGTTCGCGTCGATATTGTCTACGCCCGGCTTAACCCCCAAGGGAAAGCGGCGGTCGACCTGACCGGCCATGTACTTTTCCTGATTCCGCTCAGCCTGTTTATTCTGGCGTACAGCTGGGAATACGTCGCCAACGCCTGGCGCATCATGGAGGGTTCTGCCGAGGTCGGCGGCCTGCCCGCAGTGTTCCTGCTGAAGACCCTGATCCCCGCGATGGCCATACTGGTGCTGGTTCAGGGGATCGCAGAGATTCTACGCGGCCTGACAGTGCTGAAGGGCCAGGGTGGCTGAACTCATCCCACTGTTCATGTTCCTGCTGGTGTTCGCTGCGCTGCTGGCGGGGTACTCCGTCGCTCTGACACTGGGCGGGGTGGCGCTGCTGTTCGCCCTGGGAGGAATGGCCACCGGAGCATTTGACGGTCGGGACCTGGGATTTCTACCGGGCCGCCTTTTCGGAATCATCACCAACCAGACCCTGATTGCAGTGCCCCTGTTCGTCTTCATGGGCGTGGTTCTGGAAAAAACCCGCATTGCCGAGCTGTTGCTCGAAAGCCTGTCCGGACTGATGGGTACCCTCCGCGGCGGTCTGGGGCTGGCGGTTGTGGTAGTCGGCATGCTGATGGCCGCCAGCACGGGAATTGTCGGGGCAACGGTCGTTACCATGGGCCTGATGTCACTGCCTACCATGCTCAAACAGGGTTACGACCCAAAGCTCGCCACGGGCACGATTTGCGCAACGGGAACCCTCGGTCAGATCATTCCGCCGTCGATCGCGCTGGTTCTTCTGGGAGACGTGCTCTCCAACGCTTACCAGCAGGCTCAGCTAAGCCAGGGAATCTTTGCGCCGAAAACCGTCTCCGTCGGGGATCTTTTTGCTGGAGCGATAGTTCCCGGCCTTATTCTGGTTGGCCTCTATCTGATATATACCCTGGTAATCGCCGCGACTCAGCCGCAGCGGGCGCCGCGTGCGGACCCAACAGTAACGCCTCGCCCCGCGTTGACCACACTGTTGAAGGGCCTCCTGCCACCACTTCTATTGATCGTCGCCGTGCTGGGTTCGATACTCGGCGGTTACGCAACACCTACCGAGGCCGCCGGCGTCGGCGCGGGCGGCGCGCTGCTTCTGGCCCTGGCATATCGCGCGCTTTCCCGGGCGGTTTTGGGCGAAGTCTGCCGCTCGACGCTGACAACTACCGCCATGGTGTTTTTCATCCTCATCGGTGCGTCTGTCTTTTCGCTGATTTTCAGAGGCTACGGGGGGGACGAGCTGATTCACAGCTGGTTCATCGACATGCCCGGCGGCGTGTGGGGGGCGCTGGGAATCGTAATGCTCGTCATCTTCCTGCTGGGGTTCATGCTCGACTTCATCGAAATCACCTTCGTGGTTGTCCCAATCGTAGGACCGGTTCTCCTGGCAATGGGCGTTGATCCGGTGTGGCTGGGCGTTCTCATAGCGCTGAACCTGCAGACTTCGTTTCTTACGCCGCCGTTCGGCTTCGCGTTGTTCTATCTGCGCGGCGTAACCCCGCCCTCGGTCTCCACCGGTGACATTTATCGCGGCGTGGTGCCCTTTGTCGTACTGCAGCTGTTGCTGCTCTTCATCATTGCCCTGTGGCCGGACCTGGCTACCTGGCTGCCATCGAGGCTGTACCAATGAACGCCATTCCCGACGCCGACATCACCGTCCTTCGAAATCTGCGAATCTGGGACGGTGACAACTGGACCGACGCTGACACCCTGTGCGTGCAGCGCGGCAGAATCGCCGCGCTGGAGCATGCCGGTAATCTGTCTGGCAAAACGACGATCATCGACTGCGCCGGCGCTGTAGCGATTCCAGGACTGATGGACGCTCACGTGCACATGGAATTAAACCCCGAACATTCCAGGCCACCAGCTTTCACGGACCTGAATCAGCGACCACAGATGGAAAAACGCGCGAAGGACATGGTGGAGGCAGGCATCACCACAGCGCGAGATCTGGGAGGCGGCGCATGGCTGGAATTGGCGCTGCGCGACCGCATCGCGACTGGGTCTGTTCCGGGACCGAGGCTCATCTGCGCCGGCCAACCCCTAACCAGCCCCGGCGGACATTGCCATTTCTGGGGCGGGGAGGCGGCAAATCTGGAGCAGGCCCGTGGCGTGCTCAAGCGCCAGGCCAATAAGGGTGTCGACCTGATAAAAGTCATGGCGAGCGGGGGCCGCATGACCAGCGGCAGCGACCCGTCGAAACCGCAGTTCGATGTGGACACCCTGAGCGGAATCGTTGCCGCCGCCAAACAATACGGATTGCCGGTCGCCGCCCACTGTCATGGCACCAAAGCCATCGAGTACGCGACCCTGGCCGGCGTAAGCACCATCGAGCACTGCTCCTGGGTCGGCCAGGATGGATGGGCCTCGGACTATCAGGAGGAAATCGCTCGGATCATCCTGGACAAAGGGGTCTGGGTTTCCCCGACCATCAACCGCGGCTGGCAGCGCATGCTCGACAGCAAGACGGGCGCGGTGCTCGGACGGGTCCGTGCAGCCTATGGTGCCATGCTGGACATGGGCATTCCGTTCGTGGCGTCAACCGACGCGGGCATACCGGGGGTGTTCCATCACCACCTGCCCGAGGCACTCGGCGTTTTCGGTCGCATTGCCGAGCTTTCCAATGCCGATACGCTGCGCTCCGCCACATCCGGCGCAGCGCGCGCGCTTGGCGTTTCGGCCATCACCGGACGTCTGGCACCTGGCCTCGCGGCTGATGTTCTGCTGGTGGACGGCGACCCGTTGGAAGATATGTCAGCACTCACTCGACCGGTCGGGATCTGGGCTAGCGGACGGGCCATCCGGCTGCCTTAACGGCTCAAAAAATTGCTGGCTCGAACGCTGGCGCGCTCAGACGTCTTTATCCCAGACCGGCGAGCGCTTCTGTAAAAAGGCCGCCACCCCTTCGCCGTAATCGGCCTCCCGCATCATCTCGCCGATCAGGGCTTCCGAATCCTCCACGGCGCTCGCCACATCTCTGTGCAGATCGCGATAGATCTGCCACCGGGTCTGCCGCAGAGAATTCGGCGATACCGTGCTGATCAGGTTTCTCGCATAGTCATAGACGCGGGGCAAAAGCGCCTCCCGCGGGAACACGTCATTCACCAGACCAAGCGTCTTGGCTTCCTCAGCTTCAAAAACCCGGCTCGACAGCAGCAGCTCGTTGGCACGCGTCAAACCGATCATGCGCGGCAGCAGCCAGGACAGACCATACTCGGCAGGCAGGTTGAGCTTGCCATGCGCGGTGGTGAACCGGGCACCGGCGGCCGCAAAACGCAGATCCGCGAAGCAGGCCAAGGCGAGCCCGACACCGGCAGCGGGACCGTTCATGGCCGCTATCACCGGTTTGCTTAAACCGAAATGGTAAGCAAAGCTGGCATCGAACAGCGCGTCGATACCAAATCCTGGTAACGACATTTCGGCAGGTGTCCCAGGGTCGTAGCCGCCTTTCTTCACGTGCCCTGCAAGCGCTTCGGTATCGCCTCCCACACAGAAACCGCGACCTTCGCCGGTGATGACGATAACCCGCACATCGGGCTCAGCATCGGCCTCAGCCAGACACCAGCGGTACTCGGCATGCATCCTTCCGGTCCAGGCATTCAGGCGATGAGGGCGCTTGAGCCAGATGGTGGCAATGCCATCTTCCATCACCAGAGCCGTCACTTTGAGTTCCATGCCCATACCTGTGTGAGCGCCTAACGGGTCTCCAGGTAGGCCTGCTCGGAGATGCGGTGATAATCGCGAACCCCGGCCGCAAATTCCATGTATGAGTCGTAGATTCTGCTGGCGAGGGGGTCGCTCTCCGCCATCTCCGCCACCACCTGCGTGGAGAGATCGCGCAGCCTGGCAATAACGTCATCGGGGAGTTTCCTCAACTCCACGGCATGCTCATCCACCAGAGTTCGCAGCGCCGAGTTGTTGCGTGCCGTGAACTCGCTGAGCATATCCTCATTGATCATACGCGTCGCCGCCTCGATCATCGCCTGAAGGTCCGGGGGTAAAGACTCCCAGGCTTCCTTGTTGACGATGGCCTCCAGCGTCGGGCCCGGCTCGTGCCAGCCAGGGTAATAGTAAAAGCGGGCGGCGCTGTAGAGCCCAAGAGCCAGATCATTGTAGGGGCCCACCCATTCAGTCGCATCAATGGCCCCGGTCTGCAGCGCGGTGAAAACTTCACCACCGGGCAGGCTCACCGGTACACCGCCGGCCCGTTTCAACACCTCGCCGCCCAGGCCGGGAATGCGCATTTTCAAACCCTGCAGATCGGCCAGCGAATTTATCTCGCGATTAAACCAGCCAGCCATCTGAACCCCCGAGTTACCGCAGGCGAAAGGCACCAGCCCGAACGGCGCATAGAGTTCACGCCAAAGATCCATACCTCCGCCGTAGTGCAGCCAGCCATTCATTTCCTGAGCGGTCATACCGAAGGGCACGGTCGAAAACATAGCGGCAACCGGTATCTTGCCCCGCCAGTAGTAGGCGGCACCGTGACCCATTTCCGCGGTCCCCTGGGCAACCGCGTCGAACACCTCGAACGCACCGACCAGCTCACCAGCACCGTAAACCTTGATGTCGAGTCGGCCGCTGCTCATGACTCTGAGCAGTTCCGCCAGGCGTTCGGGACCCATGCCGAGCGCCGGCAGGTTTTTCGGCCAGGTGGTGATGAGCTTCCAGCGAAAAACCTGCTGAGCGCTGGCATCCGCTGTCTGCGTCGCGGGGCCACCACCAGAGCCGCCACATCCCAGCAGCAGAAGCAGTACACATCCAAATAGCCCCAAACGCCCAAAACTCATAGCACCCCCTAATCCAGAGCCTGCAGGTTCGCGTACCCCGCCATCAGCCATTTAGCGCCAACATCCGCAAAATTGATCTGTATCCGAGCCCGCTCACCGCTGCCTTCGCTCTGCAGTACCACGCCCTCGCCAAACTTCGCGTGCCGTACTCGCTGCCCCATGCGTACGCCTGGCAGCTCGGAATCTTTCCAGACATCGCCAGCGGCGCCATCCTTACCATAAGGGCGTTGCACCGCACCGCCCATGCGAACTTCCTGCAGAAGATCCTGAGGAACCTCCAGAAGAAACCGCGAAGGCCGGTTGTAGGTATCGTTACCATGCAGACGCCGGGTCTCGGCATACGTCAGGTACAGGCTTTTCATGGCCCGCGTGATGCCCACGTAGCAGAGTCGCCGCTCTTCCTCAATTCGGCCGGGCTCTTCGGCGGACATGCGATGCGGAAACAGACCCTCCTCCATACCGGTGAGGAAAACCAGCGGAAACTCCAGACCCTTGGCTGAATGAAGCGTCATCATCTGCGCGCTGGGACCGGATTCTGCCTGACGGTCTCCGGAATCCAGCGCCACCTGATCGAGAAACTCCTCGAGCATCGACGCCTCGGCCCTATCGGCGTCGGTAAGGGGAAAAATCAGCTCACCGCTGAACTGCCGACAGGCGC
Source organism: Gammaproteobacteria bacterium (assembly GCA_024640825.1). Lineage (GTDB taxonomy): Bacteria > Pseudomonadota > Gammaproteobacteria > Pseudomonadales > Azotimanducaceae > UBA7803. The sequence continues at coordinate 12,797 of JAHEEG010000003.1, read as the reverse complement.
TGACCAGTTCTTCTAGGTTTTCCTTGCGCGCCAGCCCCCGCTCACCCCGTTCCTTGCTGTGGAAATCCATGAGCCCGCTGGTCTGAACGCAGAAATCGGCAAGCTCGTGCAGCGCCATCTCTCCCGTGGTCGCGGCCATGTCATCGATCAAGGCAAGAAAGTCAGTCACCTTCGACGCAACCCGCGTGGTGAAGAGGCCTTCCGCGATGCCCTCCTTGCAGGCCTGCCACATGGATATCTGACGTGACCTCGCCAGCCCGCGCACGCTTTCCACGGTCTTGTCACCGATGCCGCGCGTAGGCGTATTTACTACGCGCTCGAAAGCGGGGTCCGAGTGCCGGTCGAGCATCAGCCGCATGTAAGCAAGCGCGTTTTTGATTTCCACGCGCTCAAAGAACCGAACGCCGCCGTAAATCCGGTAGGGAATCTGCGCCCGCAGCATCGCCTCTTCCAGCACCCGAGACTGGGCATTGGACCGGTACAGAACGGCTACGTCCTCCGGGCTGCCACCGCCGTCGATCCACTCCTGGGTGCGCTCTGCAATGAAGCGTGCCTCGTCCAGATCGTTATAACCGGAATACACACGGATGAGGTCTCCTTCACCGTCTTCGGTCCACAGCTCCTTGCCGAGCCGGTCGGTGTTGCGGTCGATCAATGCATTAGCCGCGCTCAGAATGTTGCCTGTCGAGCGATAGTTCTGTTCGAGACGGACCACCTGAACGGGCGCGAAGTCTTCGCTGAAGCGATGAATGTTCTCAATCCGAGCGCCGCGCCAGCCGTAGATGGATTGATCGTCGTCACCTACAGCCATCACGTGGCCGGTCTGGCCAGCCAGCACTCGCAGCCAGGCGTACTGGATGGTGTTGGTGTCCTGGAACTCGTCCACCAGCAGGTGCTGAAAGCGCCTCTGATAGTGGGCCAGCAGATCAGCTTGCTGCAGCCACAACTCATGACTGCGCAGCAGCAGCTCGGCAAAATCTACCAATCCGCCCTGGTTACATAACTCCTCGTAGTTCTCATAAACGCGCTTGTGAGTGATTTGGAAAAGGTCGTCGCCTGCAGCAACATCCCTGGCGCGCCTACCCTCGTCTTTCTGGCTGTTGATGAACCATACCGCCTGCCGGGGGGGCCATTTCTGCTCGTCGATATCCATCGCGCGCATGACGCGTTTGATCAGCCGCAATTGGTCGTCGGCATCCAGAATCTGGAAGTTCTGTGGCAGACCGGCCTCCTGCCAGTGCATGCGCAGAAGCCTGTGCGCAATACCGTGAAAAGTACCCACCCACATGGAGCGAACGGAGATGCGCAACAACTCCTCTATGCGCATGCGCATCTCGGCCGCCGCCTTGTTGGTGAAAGTAACGGCAAGAATGCCCTGCGGAGATGCCTTCTCCGCCTCGATAAGCCAGGCGATGCGGTGGACGAGCACCCTGGTCTTGCCGCTGCCGGCCCCGGCCACCACCAGGGCGTTTCCAACGGGCGCCGTTACAGCTTCGCGCTGGCGTTCGTTCAAATTTTCAAGAATGTGGGTTACGTCCACCGAATGTCCAGTTCCTGGAGGGATCGAAAGGTCTCTGCTCATGTGGAATACGAAAGGCCGATCTCGATGAGATTCGGGTCTTGCTGCGGAAGCAGACCCATCAGCTGTCGACAGGCTATTGTACGCGAGGTAACTTAGCCTGCCAGGGTGTTTCACACCCGGCAACGCTCAGGTGCAGCAGCAACAGGCGCTTATTCCACCGTCACCGATTTCGCCAGATTCCTCGGCTGATCGACGTCCGTGCCCTTGAGTACCGCGACGTGGTAAGCCAGCAACTGCAGGGGCACCACGTATACGATGGGCGCCAGCACCTTGTGAACCGCGGGCAGCGGAATCACGGTAACCCCCGGCTCGTTCTTAAAGCCCAGAGTTTCGTCAGCAAAAACGTAGAGCTCGCCACCCCGGGCACGCACTTCCTGCAGGTTCGACTGGACCTTCTCAAGCAGCTCGTCGTTAGGCGCCACGGCGATGACCGGCATGTCCTCGTCAACCAGCGCCAGAGGCCCGTGCTTCAGCTCTCCGGCTGGATAGCCTTCCGCGTGGATATAGGAAATTTCCTTAAGCTTGAGCGCACCCTCCATGGCCACTGGAAACATAGGTCCCCGGCCAAGGTAGAGGGCGTGGGCGCGATCGATGAAGCGCTCAGCCAGCTGGCGAATCGTCTGGTCCAGCGCAAGGGCCTGATCAACGGCATCGGGTAGACCGTGCAGCGCCTCTACCAGTTCCGTCTCTTTCTCTGCTGCCATGCCGTGTCGGCGGGCCAGCAGAATGGTCAGCAGAAACAGATCCGTCAGCTGCGCGGTAAACGCCTTGGTAGAAGCCACGCCTACTTCCGTGCCAGCCTGAATCATCAGCGCTAGGTCAGATTCTCTGACCATGGAGCTGGTCGGTACATTACAGATGGTCAGGGTCGCGTAGTAGCCCAAATCTCGGGCGATGCGCAGGGCTGCCAGGGTATCGGCGGTTTCACCGGACTGGGAAATGGTGACGAACAGGCTGTCCGGCCGGACGGCTACCTTCCGATAGCGGAACTCGCTGGCGATCTCTACCTGACAGGGAATTCCCACCAGCTCTTCTACCCAATAGCGGGCAATGGAAGCTGCATAGAAGCTGGTACCGCAGGCAACAATCGTCAGGGCCTGGGCGCGATCGAAGATGTCCGGCGCTTTTACACCGAATGCTGGTTCAAGCACCCGCGTCCTGCCGATGCGGCCTTCCAGGGTATCTTTGAGAACCGACGGCTGCTGGTGAATCTCCTTCTGCATGAAGTGACGGTAGTTGCCTTTGTCGACATCATCATGTCCCAGCTCAACCTTGACCGTTGATCGAATGACCGTTTCGTCCTGCACGTTCCAGACCGAGATGTCCTGCTTGGTCACCTCTACCAGATCGCCTTCCTCAAGAAACACGAACCGGTCCGTAACGGGCCGCAACGCAAGGGGGTCCGACGCGATGAAGTTTTCACCAATACCCTTGCCGATCACCAGCGGACTGCCCATGCGCGCGGCGACGATACGTTCCGGATCGTCATGCGCGATAACGCCAATGGCATAGGCGCCTTCCAGGCGCTTTACCGCCGCCCGCACGGCTTCCAGGAGGGACATCTTCTGCTGATGATAAAAATCTATCAGATGTACGATTACCTCGGAATCGGTCTCGGACCTGAAGGCATAGCCAACTGACATCATTTCTTCGCGCAGCGCCTCGAAGTTCTCGATGATGCCGTTGTGAACCAGGCAGATCCGATCGCTGGAGATATGCGGATGCGCATTTGTTTCGTTGGGTACCCCGTGCGTAGCCCAGCGGGTATGCGCGATTCCCGTATGGCCCATGACCGGGCTTGCCGTCACATCATCCTTGAGCTGCCTGACCTTGCCGACCTGGCGGCGACAGTCGAACCCAGGACCGTGCTCACGAACGACCGCCAGACCAGCCGAGTCATATCCGCGGTACTCGAGCCTCTGAAGGCCTTCCAGCAGAATCGCTGCTACGTGACGGTCGGCTACCGCTCCTACAATTCCGCACATCGCTTTACCTCAGGCCAACGCTCAGAGTTGACGGACAACGCCCGGGGCCTGACAGGCGAAACCTCAGTTCAGAAGAGATCCTACTTAGATTCTGGTTCGTTCTTGCGCTGGTCGGGGCGAACCCAGCCTTTGATATTCCTTTGACGGCCTCGACCTACAGCAAGCTCGCCGCTTTTCACCGTGGTGGTGACGGTAGAGCCCGCTGCTATAAAGGCACCACTGCCGATTTCCAGCGGCGCTACCAGGGTGCTGTTGGTTCCGACAAAAACATCGTTGCCGATGACTGTCGGATGCTTGTTTATACCGTCGTAGTTGCAGGTTATGGTGCCGGCGCCCACGTTGCAGTCTTCTCCGAGGCTGGCGTCTCCAAGATAGGCGAGATGGTTGGCCTTACTGCCACGACCCAGGACCGTTTTCTTGGTTTCAACAAAATTACCAATCTTTACCGCCTCCTCGAGGCGGGTACCCTGGCGGAGATGGGCAAAGGGCCCCAACACGCAGTTGGCGGCTACTTGAGACCCTTCAACAACCGTGTGCGGCTCCACGCGAACGCCATCACCCAGAGATGAATCCCGCACTACCACGCCAGGGCCGAGATAGACGTTCCGACCAAGCCTTACCTGGCCTTCCAGTACGACGTTGACATCCAGGAAGCAGTCCTGACCAGCTTCAACGGTGCCCCGCACGTCAACGCGAGTCGCGTCTGCTACGGACACGCCCTGAGCCATGAGCGAGCCGACCGCCCGACGTTGATAGGTTCTCTCCATGGTCGCCAGCTGGGCTCGGTCGTTGATACCCATGACTTCTTCCGGTGACTCGGCCTTGAGTCCATGAACTGCCAGACCATCGGCAACTGCAAGGGCAACCACATCCGTAAGGTAGAACTCGCCCTGGGCATTGGCCGGTTTGATGCGGGAGAGGTAATCCATGAACCCGGGCTGACTGAGGGCCATGATCCCTGAATTTATCTCGCAAATTGCCCGCTGCTTTTCGCTGGCATCGCGGTACTCGACGATTCCTTGAATCGACCCATCACCGCCGCGCTGAATTCTCCCAAGTTCTGCCGGATCGGAGAAGTCGGCCGTGATCAGCGCCAGGTCTCCACCCCTGGCAGCCTGAATGCAGGGGTTCAGACAAGCCGCAGTAACCAGGGGAACGTCCCCATAGAGAACAAGCACCAGCGCGCCCTCAGCTATGAAAGGCAGCGCCTGCTGCACGGCGTGACCCGTTCCCAGCTGCGCCAGCTGTTCGACCCAGTGAACGTCAGCATCAACGGCCTGACGCACCTGATCCGCCTTATGACCCACGACCACGTGGATGGCCGAGGGAGCCAGTGCAGCCGCGGTATTCACCACGTGCTGCAACAGGGGCTTTCCGGCTAGCGGGTGGAGCACCTTGGGAAGCGCCGAGTTCATGCGGGTACCCTGACCCGCCGCCAGCACAACGACTTCCAAGGGTTGATCGAATTTTTTCATCGGTTTGTCAGAGACTTTTCGCCGGATTCAGCACCAGTCTCAGGATTATATCGGCGAAGCTACGAAAAAGGGGTTACCGATGTAACCCCCCTTTGTAAGTAGAGTACGCAGATGCCGGGCCAGGTAACGCCCGGCAGGATCAGCGGCGTCGCTTCTTGAGTTCGGCCAGGGTGCGCTGCTGCGCCATGGCTTCTGCGAGCTGCGCGGCGGCAACAGAGAACTCCATGTCAGCAGTGCGATCTTCCAGCGCCCGCTGGGCTGCTGCCTGGGCATCAAGCGCAGCGGCCTCGTCGATGTCTTCAGCCCTAAGCGCGGTATCGGCCAGTATGGTCACGACCCCCGGCTGGACCTCGAGAAATCCACCGGAAGCAAAAAAGATCTCTTCCTCACCATTGTCGAACTTGAGCCGCACCGGACCAGCCCGTATGCCCGTGAGCAGCGGCGCGTGACCAGGCATGATGCCAAGCTCGCCGATGGTTCCCGTGGCGCTAACCATGGTGATCCGGCCGGAGAAAATTTCCTGCTCCGCGCTCACGATATCGCAATGCATGGTCATGGCCATGATCAGATCCTCCGTCAGCCCTGAAGCCGCTTGGCTTTTTCTACCGCGTCTTCAATGGTGCCAACCATGTAAAAGGCGTCTTCCGGGAGGTGATCGTACTCCCCCTCCAGAATCCCCTTGAAGCTTCGGACCGTATCGTCCCGGGAAACGTAGACGCCGGGGTTTCCGGTAAATACCTCAGCCACAAAGAAAGACTGGGAAAAGAACTTCTGAATCTTACGGGCACGGTATACCAGCTGCTTGTCTTCCTCGGAAAGCTCGTCCATGCCGAGGATGGCGATGATGTCCCGCAGTTCCTGATAGCGCTGAAGAACCTGCTGCACCCCCTGTGCGGTTTCATAATGCTCCTGGCCCACTACCAGCGGATCGAGCTGGCGGCTGGTGGAGTCCAGGGGGTCAACGGCCGGATAGATACCAAGGTCTGTAATAGCCCGAGACAGCGTCACAGTAGAGTCCAGGTGCGCAAAGGTCGTGGCAGGGGACGGGTCCGTCAGATCATCCGCTGGTACATATACTGCCTGTACCGACGTAATGGAGCCCGTCTTGGTGGTCGTGATTCGCTCCTGCAGGACGCCCATTTCTTCAGCAAGGTTGGGTTGATATCCCACGGCCGAGGGCATACGTCCCAGCAGCGCCGATACCTCGGTTCCTGCCAGCGTATACCGGTAGATGTTGTCCACAAAGAGCAGTACGTCCCTGCCTTCGTCGCGGAACTTCTCCGCCAGGGTTAGCCCGGTAAGCGCAACACGCAGGCGGTTACCTGGGGGCTCGTTCATCTGACCGAAAACGAGCGAGATCTTATCCAGAACCCCGGACTCCTCCATCTCGTAGTAAAAGTCGTTACCTTCCCGGGTACGCTCGCCGACACCGGCGAAAACGGAGAGCCCCGAGTGTTCGGTGGCAATGTTGCGAATCAGCTCCAGCATAGTCACCGTCTTGCCCACGCCGGCGCCGCCGAACAGACCCACCTTGCCGCCCTTGGCAAAGGGGCAGATCAGGTCGATGACCTTAATACCGGTTTCCAGAAGCTCGTTGCCGCCCTTCTGATCTTCGTAGGAAGGCGCCTTACGATGGATGGGCATATGCTCGCGCGCATTTACGGGGCCCTTCTCGTCGATAGGCTCACCGAGCACGTTCATGATGCGGCCCAAGGTTTCCTCGCCAACGGGAATGCTTATGGCGCTGCCCGTGTTTGTAACCTCCAGGCCGCGCGATAGCCCGTCGGAGACCCCCATGGCGATGGTACGCACCACACCGTCGCCCAGCTGCTGCTGAACCTCCAGCGTCAAACCCGCGCCGCTTACCTTCAGCGCGTCGTACACTTTGGGCACGGCTTCCCGCGGGAACTCCACGTCAATCACGGCGCCAATGATTTGAACGATTCGACCGCTGCTCATGATATTTATGCCTCTTTCACTGTGCTCGATAATTCCTAAGGGACGCTAGACCGCGGCAGCGCCGCCCACAATTTCCGCTATTTCCTGGGTAATCGCCGCCTGACGTGCATTGTTGTATATGAGCGTCAGCTCTTCGATGAGCTTCTCGGCGTTTTCCGTGGCGTTTTTCATCGCGATCATCTTGGCTGCCTGTTCGCAGGCGCCGTTCTCGATGACGGCCTGATAGACCTGTGATTCGATGAATCGTGTCACCAGTCCTTCGATCAAATGGCGCGCGTCCGGTTCGTAGATGTAGTCCCAGCGGTGCTCTGAAGATTCACCCTGTTCCGGCTCAAGCGGCAACAGCTGGCGGATGACCGGCGACTGCGTCATTGTGTTGACAAACTCGTTGCTGATTATGAAAAGCCGGTCGATCTGACCGTTTTCGTACGCATCCAGCATGACCTTGATGCCACCAATCAGGCTCGACAACGAAGGCGCCTCGCCGACATCTGTGAGTTCGGCAAGGACATTGCCACCAATAGAGCGGAAGAATCGGCTGGCCTTGTTGCCGATTACGCCAAGGTCCGACTCGATGCCCTGGTTGTGCCATTGGGCCATGTCGCGCACGAGCGCACGAAACAGGTTCACATTCAGACCACCGCACAGTCCTTTATCGGAAGACACAACTAGATACCCGATGCGCTTGATATCTCGCGGCTCCATGTAGGTGTGACGGTACTCGGGATTCGAGTTCGCCAGATGTCCGATCACCGAGCGGATCTTCTCCGAGTACGGTTTACCCTGGCGCATGCGCTCCTGAGTGCGGCGCATCTTGCTGGCCGCCACCATCTGCATGGCGCTGGTGATCTTCTGCGTGTTCTGCACGCTGCCGATCTTTTTCTTTATCTCTCTGCCGACGGCCATGAGTCTTTCCCGTAGCTGTTCCGATGTCCGGTCTTTTAAAAGCTCGCCGAAGCCTTGTAAGCTTCAATGGCCTGCTTCATCTGCCCGACGATTTCGTCGTTGTAGGCACCAGACTCGTTGACGTTCTGCATGAACCCTGCATGCTCGGTATTCATGTACCCCAACAGACCCTGCTCGAAGTCCAGAACCCGGTCCACCGGCACATCTTCGAGATAGCCTTCGTTCGCAGCAAACAGAGAGACGCCCATATCGGCAACTGACATAGGGTGATATTGCTTCTGCTTCATCAGCTCGGTCACCCGCTGGCCGTGTTCCAGCTGCCGCCGGGTAGCCTCGTCGAGGTCGGAAGCGAACTGGGAAAAGGCGGCAAGTTCACGATACTGAGCCAGAGCCAGTTTGATGCCACCGGAGATCTTCTTCATGAACGGCACCTGGGCCGAGCCGCCAACCCGGGACACGGAGATGCCGGGGCTCATGGCAGGTCGAATGCCGGAGTTAAACAGATCTATCTCAAGGAAGATCTGACCATCCGTAATGGAAATTACGTTGGTCGGCACAAATGCTGACACATCCCCGGCCTGGGTTTCGATGATGGGCAGAGCCGTCAGGGAGCCCGTTTTGCCTTTAACCTCTCCGTTGGTCATCTGCTCGACGTACTGCGAATTGACCCGGGCGGCTCGCTCGAGCAAACGGGAATGCAGATAGAAAACGTCGCCAGGATAGGCTTCCCGGCCTGGCGGGCGTCGCAAAAGCAGTGATATCTGCCGGTACGCCCACGCCTGTTTGGTGAGGTCGTCATAGATGATCAGCGCATCCTCTCCGATGTCCCGGAAATACTCGCCCATGGAGCAGCCCGAGTAAGGCGCGATGAACTGCATGGGAGCGGGATCCGCTGCGCTCGCGGCGACCACAGTGGTGTAGTCCATAGCCCCATATTCTTCCAGCGTGCGCACGATGTTGGCGACGGTGGACATCTTCTGCCCGATAGCGACGTAAATGCACTTAATGCCGCTACCTTTCTGGTTGATGATGGCATCGATGGCAATGGCGGTCTTGCCGATCTGCCGGTCGCCAATGATGAGCTCTCGCTGGCCGCGGCCGATAGGTACCATGGAGTCGATACATTTGAGACCGATCTGAACCGGCTGGTCCACCGACTGGCGGGCGATGACGCCGGGTGCCACTTTCTCGATGGGTTCGCTGCGGCTCGCGTTCAGCGGCCCTTTGCCGTCAATCGGGTTCCCCAGAGCGTCCACCACACGGCCTAACAGCTCTGGACCGACGGGGACCTCGAGAATGCGGCCGGTGCAACGAGCCGTCATGCCTTCAGACAGCCCCTGATAGTCTCCCAGGACGACCACGCCGACGGAATCGCGCTCTAGGTTCAGCGCCATCCCGTAAAGGCCGCCGGTAAATTCGATCATCTCCCCGTACTGGGCGTCTGCCAGGCCGTGGATACGAACAATACCGTCGGAAACGCCGACGATCGTACCTTCGTTCTGAGCCTCTGCACGAACGTCGAGGCTTTCGATGCGCCCCTTGATGATGTCGCTGATTTCAGAAGGGTTCAGTTGCTGCATGTTGGAATCCTCAGTTTTTCAAGGCGGTCGTACTTTTCTTCGTACGCACAGCCAAAATCCTTTCTCCGGCTCAACCCTTCAGCTCAAAAGGGCCAGATCACTCTCAATGCCCCTCAACTCCGCTGCAGCGTCTCCGCCAGCTTGTCGAGCTTGCCGCGTACCGAACCGTCGATGACGGTATCCCCGGCCCTGATAACAGCCCCACCAAGGAGCTGCTCGTCCACGCGGCTGGACATGGTGACTTCCCGCTGATACCGCTTAGCCAGCGCCGCGCGAATGCTCTCCTCCTGCTCAGCCGACAGCGGCCGCGCCGAGACAACTTCAACCTCCAGCACCTTCTCGTCCTGAGCCTTGAGCTCTTCGAACTGGTCACGGATTTCACCAATAAGACCAAGGCGTTTATTGCGGGCAAGAACCTGGATCATTTTGCGGGCACGGTCGTCGAGCTCATCACCGCAGATGTCAGCCAGGCGAAAGGCCTTCTGCTCGTCGGGCATCTCGGGTGCCTCCAGCAGCTGCCGAACACCTGTGTCCGCGGCAACAGCGCCAAGGCAGCCAAGCATGCGGGACCATCCGTCGAGGGCGCCCGCGCCTTTTGCGATGTCAAACACCGCATTGGCGTAAGGTCTGGCAAGGGTGGCCAGTTCAGCCATCTTTCAGAGCTCCTTAAAGATCTGCCGCCAGCTGCTCCAGCAGCTGATTGTGCTTCTGCGCATCTATGCTGGCGCCGAGCACCCGCTCCGCGCCTACCAGAGCAAGCGTGGCTACCTGCCCTCGCAACGCCTCTTTGGCCCGGTTTACTTCCTGCTCCAGCTCCGCCATCTGCGCCTCTTTGAGCCTTTCGCCTTCCGCACGGGCGTCGTTCTTCGCAGTCTCGATCATCTGATTCGCCTGATGCCGCGCCTGATCAATGATCTTCTGCGCTTCTTCTTTTGCCTCACGCAGCTGATCGGTGGCACGATCTTGAGCCAGCTCTAGATCACGTTCTGCACGTTCGGCAGATGCCAGGCCATCGGCAATGGCCTTCTGACGTTCACGCATGGCGTTGATTACCGGCGGCCAGATAAACTTCCAGCAGAACCAGACGAACACCATGAAGGTGATGCTCTGGCCGATCAGCGTCAGGTTGAGTGTCATGGGGTCACCTCAATCGAAATTCGACGATCAGCCGCCTAAGGCGAAGATCACGTAAAGACCGATACCTACTGCAATCATGGGCACCGCGTCCACCAGACCCAGCACGATGAACAGCTGCGTGCGGAGCATGGGAAGCAGCTCCGGCTGACGGGCAACACCTTCCAGGAATTTGCCACCGAGCACACCTACGCCTATGGCCGCGCCAACGGCGCCAAGACCCATCATGAGGCCGCCCGCTACATATAAAAGAACCGCTAGTTCCATGTTCACTCCCAATTATGAGTATGAGTTGCTTTTAACCCTTTCGGATTCCTGCGCTATTGCCTCAGTGCTCCGACTCCACGTCGTGAGCCTGAGCCAGGTACACCACCGTTAGCACGGCGAAGATAAAGGCCTGCAGCGTGATAATGAGCACGTGGAAGACCGCCCAGCCCCACTGCAGAACGCCGCCGAAGACGCCGAAGACCAGGCCTCCAGTGAACATCAGCGCGATCAGAATGAAGATCATTTCTCCGGCGTACATGTTGCCGAAAAGCCGAAGCCCGAGTGACAGCGGCTTGGCAATAAGTGTCACGCCCTCCAGCACGAAATTAACGGGGGCAGCAATCTTCGGAAACGGGTGAAAGGCAAGCTCGCCGAGAAACCCCCCCAGCCCCTTACACTTGATGCTGTAGAAGATGATCAGAACGAACACGGACAGGGCCATGGCCATCGTGATGTTCGGATCCGTGCTGGGAACGATCTTCATATAGTGGATCCCCATGGCGCTGGCAAGCCCGGGAATCCAGTCGACGGGAATCAGGTCCATAAGGTTCATCAGCCAAACCCAGACGAATATCGTCAGTGCCATCGGGGCTATGAGATCGTTCTTGTAAGTGAAGATGCTGCGCGTCGTATCATCAATAAAGTCGACGATGGCTTCCACGAAATTCTGGAGCCCTCCGGGAACACCCGGGGTGGCTTTGCGTGCCGCCGCGTAAAAGATGCCGCAGAACACCAGACCAAGCGCGATAGACCAGCCCATGGAATCCACATTGACCGACCAGAAGCCCATCGCCTGCGCCTCTTCAGCCGTATGCGCCAGGCCCCAGGAGCCGTCAGGCAGCTGACCATAGGTGAGGTTGGTCAGATGGTGCTGAATGTATTCCGCTGAAGACCCTGTTCCGCCAGCCATGCTGCTACCTGTTCATTCCTGTTCCGCGCCCTGTCGATTCGAACTTTGTCGATTCGAGCTTTTGGCCCGCATCTTCGTTTTCCGGAACTCTGTTGTCCGGAATCTCGCAATCTCTACGCCGCCTGTTTGCCTGAAGTTCCAAGGGCGCCGACTATGTACATCAGCTGCATCAGCACCAGCGTCGCAAAAAAACCAAACGGCGGCGGCTTAAACCACGCGAAAGCCAGTGTCATGAGCACCAGAGTCAGGCCGAACTTAGCCATGCCCTGCCCAAGCAGTCGACCCGGAGATCGTTCAACCTGCGCTCGCCAGGCAAGATATCCGCTGGGTATAACCCCTACGATACCCGCCAGGAGCGCGGCTGAAGCCTCATCGACGGATACCACCAGAAAACCCACCGCAGCAATGATTGCTGCGAATGCCTGCAGGGTCACTATTCGATAAGACAGCGGCACCAGACCTTGGCCCTTCACGGCCGAATTATTGTTATGCGGCAACGCCCACGGCGAGCTCTATCCGCCCGATCAACCGACAATACCGGCCGAAATGCGGCGCAAATTATAGGGATGCCGCACCGCACAATCAATTGCAACGCGACGCTAATTTCAACCCCTTGGCATGACCCAGAAAACTATCTGATGTGCTTGAGAATGCCTTGCAGCTCATCAAGGCTGGTATAGGCGATAACCACCTGCCCTCCGCCGGATGCACCATGGGAAATGTTGACCGGCGCGCCAATGCGTTCCGACAGCTCCTGTTCGAGACGACGGGTATCCTGATCTTTAGCGTGGTTCACGGCGGGACCGGCGGCTGGGGAATTCGTCTGTCCTTGCGAAGCGCTCTGACGCTGACGAACCAGGGCCTCGGTCTGGCGGACCGAGAGATGCCGGGCGGCAACTTCCTGCGCTAGGCTTTCCTGCTCAGCCGGAGACAGCGTCAGAAGCGCTCTGGCATGTCCCATTTCAATGGCGCCCGACTGAAGCAACTGCCGCACCGGGG
>JAHEEG010000042.1 GCA_024640825.1 Gammaproteobacteria bacterium | reverse complement strand
TGTCGGGTAGTCGGGAAGCCTGGCCAGCGCTGTCTGGTTTCTCGTCTTCGTCTTCGTCGTTGCGGCGTAGCACTGGCAAAGGGTCGAAGCCTTGCCAGATCGGTCTCGCCGCGAAGACACCGGATAGCAGGGCACCGGTCCGCATCGCCCAGGCAACGACTCCCACAGACAGCGACAAACCTGTCGCTGTGGCCGCACTCACGATGGAATCCTTCGGATTGTTGGCGACGTCACCGGATTCCTCGGAGCCGAGGGTGAATGTCTTGAAAGCGTTTGGTAACAAGCCGTCCAATTGCATCTCGAAGCGCAAGCCCTCCAGGGCCAGCTCTTCGGCGGCGGACTCCTCGTTGAGTTCGTCTTGTTTATCCGATTCGAACAGGATATTGAATATTGCCTGGAACCCTCTATGGACCGTCGAAGCGCTCGGACCGTTTGAACTGGCAGGGTCGCTGGCATGCCCGTCCGGAGGCGTGCCGGTGCCATAGGGCATGTCGAAGAGTACCGGCGGGTTCTTGTACTGTCTGGCCTCGGGATCGAGGCTCTCGATAGGCTTGGCCTGTGGTTGCAGCTCGCTCTTGATCTGTGGGTCTTCCGTCGTTCCTGATGGTTGGCCTTCGAGGTTCCCGGAAACAGTTTCCTGAGTCACTGGTGTCTGGGCTGGCTCTATGCCAATGCTTTCGGTCACAGGTACCGGGATTACCGGGTCGACGGGGATTGAACCGGATTCGCCAATGGCGATCGGTTGTATGGCGATGGTAACCCGGGCCGTGGTGCTGGCGCCGGCGCTGTCGGTTACCTCGACAGTCAGCGAGACGGTCTGGCTCTGAACGTCCGGGGTGATTGCAGAGGACGCGGTGATCAGTCCCGTCGTTTCGTCGATCACGAACTGAGGTGCGCTCGGGCCTCCTGTGATCGCATAGGTGATCGAATCCCCCGCATCCTGGTCCAACGCGGTCGCCTGCCCGACGACATCGCCAGGATTCATGGATTGAGCCAGTGTGATGACCTGATCGGCGAGCAGTGGGGCCTCGTTCGTATCCACCACGGTCACGTTTACCTGCTGCTCGAAGGTTGCGCCGGCCGTATCCGTGGCGGTTACCAGCGCCTCGTAGACATTGTCCGCGTTGCTGTCTGCGGGCGCTTCAAAATCTGGTGGCAGGTTGAAACGAAGCGTGCCGGTAGCGGGGTCTATGGAGAACAGGGACCCTTCGGGTCCACCGGTCAGGCTGAAGGTCAATCTATCCCCGTCCGGGTCAATCACCGAGATGGTCCCAACGGCGCTGTTGTTCTCGCTGACATTCCATGATGCCGGGGCGTTGCCGGCCACCGGCGGATCGTTGACGGCGTTGACGGTGATGCTGGCGGTGGCCTGAGCCGTACCGCCGTTGCCGTCGCTGACCTGGTAGACGAAGCTGTCGCTGCCGGTGAAGTTGGCATCCGGGGTATAGGTGAAGGTGCCATCGGCGTTAAGCGTCAGGGTGCCATTGGCCGGCCCACTCACCGGGCTGGTGACCACGCTCAGCGAGTCGCCGTCGAGATCGCCGTCGTTGCCCAGCAGGTCGTTGACGCCGAGCACGGCAGTGAGGCTGCCGTCCTCGTCGACCGCATAGCTGTCGTCGACCGCCACCGGCGGATCGTTGACCGGCGCTACAGCAAGCGTTGCCGTTGCTTGGGCGAAATTGCCGTTGCCATCCGCGACCTCGTACGTGAAGCCGTCGATGCCACTGAACTCCGCATCGGGCGTGTACGTGAAGGTGCCGTCGGCGTTCAAAACCAGGATTCCGTTCGCAGGCCCAATAACGGGGGTCGTGTTCACGGCAAGTGGATCGCCAGTCCGGTCACTGTCATTAAGCAACAGGTCATCTACGCCCAGAGTCGCGGTGAATGTTTGATCCTCGATCAGATCGTAAAGCTCTCCGCCGGCGATGACCTCCTGGGCATGGTTGATCAGAGAGATGCTGCGGATCTGTTCGCGGTCAGCGGTCAGCCCGAGATCTGCTCCCTCGAATAGAATCGTCGCCGTAGCTGACGAGCTGCCGCTACCCATGTTCGTGGTTGCCGGGCTCAAAAGTATCAGGTCGTTTCGCGTAACTCCCGTGTTGGTGTCGCCGACGGTAAATGCGCTGGTGGCGGTGGTTCCGACCACGATGGAGCCTGTCTGCAAGGTCGTGGAGCCTACGTTCATCTGAGCCGTCACCAGGTGGACTCCACTCAGCTCGCCGCTGAACCCGGCGGCTAGCGCCGCGAAGTCGATCAGCGTACTCACGGTACCCGTGGTGGTGCCCGCCCCTGCGGAATCCACCGAGAAGTGGTAGATCTGATCGCCGCCTGAGCCGGCTTGCGTGAAAAGAAAAGACCCGGGCGTCAGCAATATATCGCCCACCAATACCGGCTGATCCACCAGGGTGATGCCGCTGCTTGTGCTGGTGCCAGGGTTGTCAATGATGTGGAAGAACGATCCGCTGCTGTAGTTACCCGGTATATCGGGACGAAATGCGATGATGTCGCCAGCATTGAACGACAGCGAATTTGTGCTGCTAAGTGTTTCGCTTGCCGACGTTGCGAACAGAATGTCGCCAGCCTGCAATGTGACGGTATTGCTATCGCCGATAGTGATGTTGCCGGTGACGAAGTGCTGCGCGGTCAGCTGTACCTCGCTGTCCGCGGCGAAGAGGTCCAGATCGGATTTCAGAGAGTAAGTGCCGGCGCTGGTGCCCGGCTCGAATTGAATGTCCGGATCACCAATGCCGATGATGCTGCCGTTGCTCCACGATTTCAGGGCCTGACCGGAGTTATTCACGTTCCCATCGGTGCTGATGTAGATGGATGAGGAACGGCGCAAGACATCTAGCGTGACTGTTTGCGTGTCGGTACTGAACGAGGTTTCCCCACCGTTGACGGTCGTATCTACGCCGGTTGCCCCATTACCGCCGCTGGTACTATCCCAGGCGCGAATGGTAATGCTGGTCGATCCGGTGAAAGAGGCATCGGGCACGAAACGAATCAGCTTGGAGTTGCCGGATAGCAGCACAGCATTGGTCTCGGATATCGCGCCGAAGTCCTGCCACGAATTGCCATTGTTAATTGAGTGTTGCCAAGTGCCGTTGCTATCGTCGACGCCGATCACGGCGAGCCCTTCGGTCGCGAAGAAATCAATATCGGTGATGGCGTCGCCCGGGCTGTTGGCGAGCACGTCGCCGGAAGACTCACCCGCCCCCATGAATTCGTTTTCATACATAGCGGTGAATGCCAGAGGAATGCTGGTATCCAGAATGGGGGCATCATTCACGGGCCTGACCCAGATGGTCGCGTTGCTCTGGTCGCTGTTTCCGTTGCCGTCGTCTATTTCATAGGTGAACGAGTCGAAACCGTTGAAGTTGGCGTTGGGCGTATAAGTGAAGGTGCCGTCGGCGTTCAACGACAGGGCACCGTTGCTGGGCCCATTGACCGGAACAGCGTTCACCGTTAACGGGTCGCCCTCTACATCAAAATCGTTCAACAGCAGATCGTTCACGCCGAGCACGGCAGTCAGGCTGCCGTCCTCGTCGACCACGTAGCTGTCGTCAACGGCCACCGGCGGGTCGTTGACTGGTACTGCTGTCATTACCTTGATACCGGTGACGGGCGGGTCGACGCCGTCATCCACGCTCGTCGCAATGGAGAAATCGCTTGCGTAGTCAGGGCTGGGGGTGAAAAGAACCCCCGCCAGCAGCGCGTTGACATCCGTCTGCGAGCCGGCGGCCGTCCAGACCCCGTTGCTGAACGTTGACGTCGCTGCGCCCGACGTGCCGGTGCTTAGCATGCCAGCGTTCGTGTCGGAGAGCGTCAGGGTCACGGTGGTCGTACCAGATGCAGAGCCGCTGACGAGAATGTCCGTCAAGTCCAGTGGTGTGTCCTCAACGTAGCTCTGAGCAGCATTCAGATTGGTTGCACCAACAGCCAATGTCGCCTGCCAGTTCTTGATCAAGTCCTCGTTCCCGATCGAGCGCGTCTCAACACTGCCGAGTTGGTACTCGAGAGACCAGTCCCCGCCCATTGCGGCGAATCCCGTGGGGTCGTCTGACGCGGCAACATCGGCGCCGGTGAGAGCGGCCAGGGTCGCGATCAGGTTATGCCCCTCGGCGCCCGCGGCCAGATCACAACCGTAGATCAGAACGTCGGCGTCATCCGTGAGCGCGCTCCGCCACTCTGCCACCTCACCGGCGCTTGCGAGCAATCGATCCAGGTTGAACTCGGACGCACCCAGGGCAAGCGCGCCGTCCCGTCCGTGAGAAATTATGTGAATGGCGTCGATCCCTTGGCGGTATGAAAGCACTTCACCGATCTGCATCAGGCCGTCACGCCCTGGGTCAAGCAAGACGATCTCGATCTGCCTGTCCGACCCGTCGCCTGTCTGGATACCCTCCATCAGTGATTCGTAGTCGGGCGTGTTGGGATCGACGAACACGATTTCTTGGCGCGAATGATCTGAGGACACCGAATCCGTTGACTCTGTCGATAGCCCGATCTGTTGACTCTGCACGTACCCGTCGCCGATGCTTGCTTCGGCAAACGCCGGTGGCAGCACAGGCAGATCTGCAGAGAAAAGGAGCCTGGGCTCCAGTTCCTCAAAATTTATGGGTCTCGTCTTTCGCAACTTGCTTCCCGGACTTCTGAACATGAGGGGAGTTCCTTTCGCTCGCTACTTGACTTGCCTGTCCGGGCCGACCGCAGCGAGCGCTTCATCGAGAGTCCTGTCTTTCCCGAGGAGCGCCAACTCGCAGCGCTGCCCGCCAGGGATCTGGTGCTCGGCATTCAACAGTTCCAGCCTCGCACCGAAGGTGCTGCTGCCGGTATCGATCAGCCGATCGACCACGGTAACTTTGGCCGCGTACTTGTCGCTGTCCGCCACCTCCGGATAAACCTCCGCCTGCATGCCTTGCTCCAGCGTGCCGAACAATTCCACGGGCAGGATGACTTCTACCCGCAACGGATCGATCTGAGCGATGGTCATGATCGGGTTTTCGTAAACGAATTCGCCGGGGAAAGCCTGAAGCTCGACGACCACGCCGGATATCGGGCTACGGATGGTTCGTCGCTGAACGACCTGCGAGGCCCAGCGGAGCTCGTACCCGGCGAGGTCTTTTCGCTCGACGGCCTGCTGAAGGGCCATCTTAGCCATCTGAACTTCAGCATCGGCCTCGTCCTTCTGCTGCGAGGAGACCATCTTTCGGCTGAACAGTTCGTCTATGCGCGCCATGCTCTGCAGGGCGAGTGCCAGATCTGCCCTGCGGGCCTCAATCTCACCCGTCATGCGGGCGCGAGCCCGGGCCTGCTCCAAAGAAGCAATTTCCACGTCGGATTCGAGCTCGGCCAGCACCTGGCCCTTTTCCACCAGGCTGCTGCGCTCGACGGCAATCGACTTGATGACTCCCTGCACCGGGCTTCCAACCTCGGTCACCATCATCGGCTCGATCAAGCAGTCAAAGCGCTCCTTGTGGTTGTCGGCCGCCTGAGCGCAAGTCACTGCGATGCTTGCGCACGCCGCGAGGGCAACTGCGATGGCTTTGATTTTTTTCATATTAGGCACTCTTTTCCTGTTCGATGTCGGCTAGCGGCGTAAGCCGGAAAAAGCCAGTAGTTCTTCCAGATGTTCGTCATGGGACAACACCGCCGTCCGCAGCCGGAGGTGTTGCCGTTCTCGAGCCAGTTGCGGCAGTCGTGCGATGACGGGCGCGAGATGTTTCCAGAGAAAGCCCTCGTTGGACGCCGCACGGGCCAGCACATGACGCATGGCGGTCGGATAGAAGTCGCGAACCAGGTCATCTTCCAGGCTGACGATAGCCGCATAGCTGCCCGGATCACCCTGGCGCGCGCAACGTCCCAGAAGCTGCCGGTCGACCCGAGCTGCGTCGTTCAGTTGGGTCGAGATGACATGCAAGCCGCCGAGTTCAGCCACGCCGGGACCCAGAGGGATATCGGTGCCCCGACCAGCCATGTTGGTGGCAACGACGATGCTGGAGCGCTGACCGGCACCGGCGATGATTTCGGCTTCGTCCGCATCCTGGTTGGCGTTCAGCACCCGAGTGACAAACCCTGCGGCGTCGAGCAAATGACCCACGAGCTCCGACTCCGCCACCGACCGGGTCCCGATCAGAACAGGCCTGCCCTTGCGGTGCTCGGTGGCGACCTCGTCTGTCAAGGCTTTCACTTTGGAACGGGAACAGGCGTGCAATTTGAGGGGCCTAATCTGACGTCGACTGGACCGGTGGGGTGGGACCTTGATGACGGGCAGACCGTAGACCCGGTCGAGCTCGGCCGAGACTTCTCTGGCAGTGCCCGTCATCCCCGCGAGGCGGTGGTAGCGTCGGAAGAATCGTTGGTAGCTGATCGACGCCAGCGTTTCCAGCTCCTCCGAAACGGCACAGCCTTCCTTGGTCTCCACCATCTGATGTACGCCGTGAGAGAGCTTTCGATCCGGCATCGGCCGGCCGGTGTTTTCGTCGACGATCACGATCTGTCCATCACGCACGAGGTAGTGCTGATCGCGTTGGAACAGGTGCAGGGCGGAAAGCGCTTGCGTAACGAACTCTCTGCGGTATCGGACATTCGACCACCCGCCCTTCAGGGCCTGGCTCATCTCGCCCAACCGTTGCTCTCCTCGGTCCGTCAGCGATAGGGATCTTTCACCTCCATGAAACTGATAGTCTTCGTCCGCTACCAGTCGGCGGGCCAGGCCCAAGCCTACCGCGTAGTTGGTTGATGGCGGGCGTTTGCCCTGATCCTGCGACAGAACCAGGGGTGTGCGGGCATCGTCTATGAGCACGCTGTCCGCTTCGTCGATGATTGCGTAGCACAAGCCGCGCAGCAGTGGAGCATGCTGTGTTTCGCCTATCAGCGGACCGAGCTTTTCTCGCAGCGTGCCTGCTCTCGCCGAGCAGTTCTGCCGGTCACGCAGGTAATCGAAGACGATCTGCTTGTTGCTCACGTAGGCGACGTCTGATTGATACGCAGCATGCCGCGAAGCCATGTTGCTGGCCGCCGTAACTGTCCCCACGCTCAGGCCTAAGGCTTCGTAGGCGGGTTCTAGAGCTTTGGCATCGCGCGCGACCAGGTAGTCGTTGGAAGTGATCACATGCACCGGCAAGCCGGCCATGGCGAAGGTAGCTGCCGGGAACAGAGCTGTCAGCGTTTTACCCTCACCGGTTTCCATCTCGGCGAGGTAACCGTGGAGCAGCAGCCAGCCCCCGAACAGCTGTTCGGGATAGGGTTGCAATCCCAGAGTCCGCTCCATGATGGTTCGTACCAGCCCGAATGCCTGGATGCAGAGCCGTTCGGTCACGCCGTCGCGATGCAAACTCTCCTTCAAGCGGGTCAAATACAGCTGCAGCGCCTGGTCGCTCATCGGCTCCAGATGACAGCGGACCGCTTCGATCTCGCGCGATATCCCGCGAAATCGAGCTAAGCTGCGGTACTTGAACTGACGGAAAATTCTCTGCGCACGGGCGTCCTGCCGGGCCAGCCAGCCGTCACGGGGTAGCCTCCGCTCCGGCCGGTTCCCGTGCAGCAAGCCCGGGCGGGTCAGCGTCGAACCGGTGAAGAGCGCGACCTCAGACATTGATCTGTCTCAGAAGCAGAAGCTTGATCCCGCGAGACCACTGCCGGGCAAGGCCCTCGCTGCCGTGCATGAAGCGAACGTGGACACGTTCGCCGATACGTGTGGGCGCGATTTCCTCCGGCAGAGCCAGATCAACGAGGAATGCCTCCTCCTCCAGGAGCGTCCCAGCTTCGTCTGAGGTATCAACAGCAAGCGCCCCGCCCCCCAGCGCGCCGAGAGACGCGCTCGGCAGGTGTGTTGTCGCAGCCGGCATATGGCGCAGCACGGACGTGGGGTATGCGCGCCCCGGTGTGCTGGCCAGGCGCACGGCTACCGATTCAATGTCCTCCCGGATCAGGCCGATACGGTCCTGAGGGACAGCGGTACGGACCGTCATCGCCTCCGTCGACATGACAAACCCGGCGACGTCGCCGTGCTTCAGAAAGCGCCCCGGCAGGCGAATGTCGTCCGGAATCACGAACGTTCCGGCGACCTCGCTTCTAATCAGTAGGGAATCGATGCGTTCTCTCGTGAGGTCCAGTTCCGCGGTCAACGCGGCCATCTCATCCGCGAGCATCTTGCGCCGGACCTGCTGCCTGAGTGCGAAACTCCGGTACTCGCGCTGCAGTGCGGCGATCCTGGCTGACAGCACTTTCTCTTCCGCCAGCAGTTCCGGATCGCTGCATTCGATCAACGGGGTGCCGGAGCTGACCTGGCTGCCGGACGCCTGCAAAGTGGCGACGATGAAACAATCCGTGCCGGCGCGCACCACCGATCGTTCTGTCAGAAACACCACGCCCTCGGCGTTCGTCACCGAAGGGAAGGGGATCGCGAACAGCAGGGTGCCGACCACGCTCAGCATAGCGAGGCTCACTCCGTAGGCACGCAGCGTCATGCGCGGGTTCCTGGAAAGCCGTCGCAGAACAGAAATGCTCTTTGCCATGGGAATCGCAAACTGAGAGACCAACACCCAGGCGGCCAGAAGGATGCCGGCAATGAAGAACGTCCCGCTGAGGTAGAGGGCGATGAGCAGCAGTATGACTACCCGATAAGCGACTGAGCCGAGACCGTAGCAGACGAACCAGGCCGCTTCTCCGGGGCTGGCTGCCGGCCGATCCCCATCCTTGGCGCCAAACAGGAAAGTTTGCGCGGCCTGGCTGAGATAACGTCTGGATCGGGCGGCCAGGTTCGGAATTTCGATCCAGTCGGCCAGCACGTAGTAGCCATCGAATTTGAGCAGTGGATTGCCGTTGAAAAACACGGTTGAGATCCCGCCGATCAGCATGACGTTCAAAGCGGCCTGCCTCACGACACCCGGCTCCACAATGAGCCATACGAAGAGCGCGAGGCTCGCCAGCAGCAGCTCGATCATGATGCCAACCGCGCCCACGATCATGCGGTGGCTCTTTTCCGTGAAGGCGGCAGCAGCGGAGGCATCTACATAGGGCACGGGCAACAGGACCATGAGGCTGATGCCCATGTCGTGCACTTCTCCCCCCCACCGTTTCACCGCCAGCCCGTGGCCCAGTTCGTGGAGGAGCTTCATCAGCGGATAGATGAAGAACAGCAGCATCAAGTTCCCGGGCGCCAGAGTATCGCTGTCGACCTCGGCAACGAGCTGCGCCCAGTTTGCTGCAGCGAGCAACATCCCAAAGAGTACGGCCAGGAGCCAGAGCCACATCGCCTTGCGGTTAAAGACGCGGTAGCCGAGCGGCAGCAGGTAGCGCAGCAGACGATCGGGGTCGAAAAGTGAGAAACGCAGAAACAGCGGATTTGTCCATGCTTGACGTCGCCGGCTGCCTTGTTGCGTCTCGTAACGCTGGAACAGCTCGGCAGAATCCGGATTGACGTCCGACTTCAGGAGGTCGGCTCCATGAAGACGGCCGAGCAGCTCGATGATTTCTGACTGACTGGGAGCGTCCTCGCCGAGCGCGGCCACCGCCTCCTCCCAGAGCGCATGGGTTGTGATGTTGCCGCCCATCCGTATCACCAGGAAATGGGCGGCCGCACTCAAGCGATGCTGCCGGTTTGTCAGCGAATCGCGGATGATCCACCAATCCTGATTGCGGTAGCGATGGCGGACGATTGCGGCGTGTTCCCGCAATTCCGGTTTGAGCTTGGCAACGCGATACCAATGTTGGCTGAACATTGAGTCCTGCATCCGACTACCAGCCCCAGCCCCAGATCCGCATCCGGATGGCATCGATGAGTCTGTGGGTATATATCCAAGCCAACGAGCGCTCACCCACGTCGACCTTGGCGATTCCGACCATGCCGGGTCGTACCCACGTGGGATCGGCCTGAAGATCCGCCTCCACCCGAAAGCCGTTCATTCCGTTCTCGGCTTGCGCGACGGGCAGGATCCGCTTGACGACGAAATCGATGGGTTCTTCCGGTTTTCCCGCCAGCATCAGGCGCCCCGAAATTCCCGCCTCGATCTGAGCGATGTCGCGCTCGTCGACGTTCAGCATAAGGCGGTACTTGTCGAGCGGTGCGACCTCGAACAGCAGTTGTCCGCGCTCCACAGGAGAGCCGAAAGCCTCGCTCAGATCACCCTGGACAATGACACCGTCAATGGGCGCCACGAGGTGCGCCCGATCCAGGAGATTGTCGAGCAGGTCGATCTGGGCGCGCACCTGATTCTGGCGGCTCATCAATATACGAACCTGGGCGCGGTCCCTGGCGGCAAGCGCAGCGCCGTACTCTTTGCGCAGCTTGCCCATCTCGCTTTCCCACTTTACCCGCTCGAGCCGTATCTCCCGCTGATCGAGAGAGGCAAGTTGTGTCCCCGAGCTGACGATGTCACCTGCACGATGATAGGCGCCCTCGATATAGCCACGCAAAGGAGCAACGACCGCATGCGTTTCACTTGGCTCCAGCGCCGCAGTGGCGGTAACGCGAGCGGTACCGTCCAGCAGCAACAGAATCATGAGCAGCATGCAGGCTGCAACCGAGCCAACCTTGGCGATGAGATGGCGCGGGCCGACCAGCGTGGAGACAGCCTTTATTAAAGAAACACGCAGCCAGGAACGTAGCGGGTGCTCGGCGCGGGTCTTGAGCTGGAGCAAAGGGGCGATGAGTAACGCGATTTGCGAAGCGAATTCGATGTTCGAATCGTTGAATTGCACATCCGCGGGACGCTCGAAAATTATGGCGCCGACGATTTCTCCGGCGACCATCGGCACCGTGAGAATGGTGCCACCGGCTGTCAGCCGAGAGAGATTTGCGTGGGCGCCGGTTTTCCAACGCGAATCAGGCGAAGGGAAACCGATAGCCGTTTCCTGGTGGCAGGCTTCCTCCATCGCATCTTCCAGCGCTCGGATGGTATTGGCGTGCTCGTCGAATACGGCGTTGTTGGAGATCGCCACAGCTTTAAGTCGGTTACGACTGTGCATCCCTAGGCTTACACGCTGACAATCGAGGGCCAGGGCGAGCTCGGTAGCGATCGCCGTTGCGGCTGCCTGCAACTGCTTGTGATCGAGGGCTTCAGAAACCAGAGCCAGGGCCAGCCCCTGCAGGCGAGCGAGATCGGCAATGGATGAGGTCGCGCGCGAAGAAGTCGACCAGCCTGGTCCGCTGCTGACATGATCAGCACATCCACCGCGGCCCGCGGGGCTGGCCGCAGGCGGGTCGATCGTGGTATTTGCGTGTGCGGTCATCGATCAAGTCCTTGTGTCGATGTCACTCCGCTACTGATTCTTCTGATCAACAGTCCCAGCGTTTACGGGCGCTATGCCAACCGCGGGTCGGCGCGCCTGGTGTAGCAGCCAGCCTCCACTGAGTTAGCGGTCCCGTGATGCCCCCCGTGGGCGTCGACGCTTTCCCGGGTCCGGGTATCACTTCGCAAAGGAGTCACATCTCTTTCAAGACTAGACCAGTGTGCCACCGATACGGGTCACGGCTCGGTATCCGACACACGCTGTTTGTGCCAACCCGATCACACAAATGGCGAATCCAGAGGGCGGCATCGGTATTTAGGTCCGTGGGTCCTAAGGACGTGCTGAAGCAAATGAGAAGCACATCAGATGACGCCTAACCAATCTGCCACAATTATGATCCGCTTCCGATCACGACCGGCATGCTCCAGGCAAAGCTGGCTGGGATGTCGCTTTCGGGCCGATCCTGGATAAACTCGAGGTTGCCAAGCTATTCCGGCGTGTTAAGGCAGACGATCTCGACTAGACTTTTGAGAACACTCTTGATCACCGGGTCAGGCTCCGCATCAGGTCTCCATCGTCGCAGGAATGGCGGCTGGGTATCCTATTCAGTGTCAGTCCTGTCTTCGCCGACCAAATAAATGATCAACCAGCGAGAAGTCGGTCACTAACGGTCACGGCCGCCTAAATATGCGTCGCCAGACATATGGGGTATTGTGGACAGCCTAGAGTCTTTTTCTTGTGCACTGCCATCTGAGAGATAGACCATGACGAAAACTCATGTTGCTGAGTGCCACTGCGGTCAGGTCAGGATCACATGCAAGGGCGAGCCGTACCCTGTGTTTATGTGCAACTGCAAGCTGTGCCAGCGCCGCACGGGCTCACCGGTTCACATTGGCGCCTGGTGGCCAATGGAAGACGTAACCATTGAAGGAACGACTAAGGCATTCACTCGAACTACGGGTGAGCAAGGCACGGAGGTAACCTTCAACTTCTGCCCGGATTGTGGAACCTCCATTTGGTGGGGAGGCAAAACCGAGGGAGATGGCCCATTGGTTGGGCATTACGGTATCGCCGGAGGATGCTTTGCCGATCCCGATTTTCCAGCACCCACACATTCCTTCTATGAAAGAACAAAGCACCCATGGATCAAAGCACCGGATGGGATTCCTTGCTTCTCGGGAACCATTGACGACCCCTCCGTGGGAGCGGAAATCGAAGCGCTAATGCACAAGGGCTAGCTGGCGGCCAGCGCCGGTCAGCTTGCCTCTCCGAAGACATGTCTGCGCCTGATTACCGACTCGCTACTATTCATCCAGCGGTGGTTTCTTGATAAGGCCACGGACCGCTTCTCCGCCACGGGGCTCTACAGGAATGCCATGCACCACTTTGTTATGAGAATGAGACAGCTGCTGTAAAGTCATCGCCGCCCGTAATGAGTCATACAGCCCCTGTGAGTTCTGCATGTGGTTAACGGACTCCTTGGCAGTTTTCAGACCCATCATCGGTTGCTGAGCGATCTCTTTGGCCAGATCCAGCGTGGCGGTTGCAAGCTGATCATCGGGTACTACTCGATTTACCATGCCGATTTCCTTCGCCGTCTTGGCCGTAATGGCGCGGCCAGTGAACAGCATCTCTTTTGCCTTGCGTACCCCGAATTCCCAGGGATGGCCAAAATACTCTACGCCGTTCACGCCAAAGGCCACTACCGGATCCTGAAAGGTTGCGTTTTCGGCCGCGACCACCAAATCAAAGGGCCACACCAGCATCAGCCCCCCGGCAATGACTTTGCCCTGAACCTCCGCAATAGTCGGCTTCGGAATGTTCCGCCAGCGCCAGCACAGACCAAAGAAGACTTCTTCTTCAAATGCCCAGTGACCCTCCGGTCCGGGCCGGGAAAAACCCAAGGACGTGCCAATGGCCACGTCTCTGAGGGAGTAGTCCTCATCTCCGCCCATGGGGCCATGGCCGGAAGAAAAATGCTTGCCTGCAGCCGCCACAATGATCACCCGCACCGAATCGTCGGCGGCGGCTTTATCAAGCGCTTCGTTCAGCCCATAGAGCATCTTCAAGTTCTGCGCATTTGCCTTATCTGGTCTGTTCAGAACGATTCGTACCACGCCTTCGCTGGGTTTCTCGTACAAAACATCCCCAATCTCAAGTCGGTCGGTTTCACTCATATCTTCCCTCCACATTGAATAGACGAGTTGCATAATACGCGAAGATTTGTCGACCAGAACTAATGATGCTTCCAGGTTAACGTCGTCGGTCTAACTCCAGTACACTAGGTTATCGTCGCGCGCGCTGAATTCGGGCTTCGCCCTGAACAGTGTTTCACGAATTGGCAAAGGGAGGGATCCGGATGGACTTGAACGAACAGGTTGCCGTGATAACCGGCGGAGCAATCGGAATTGGGCGAGGAATTGCTTTGGCGCTCGCGCGGGCAGGCGCCCATATCGCTTCGCTCGACATCGACCCGACGGGCAATGATGAAACCGCTCATCTGGTGCAGGAAACAGGCCGGAGCGGAATCGCCATCGATTGCGACGTTGCGGATCGCGCCCAGGTCAGACGTGCCATGAGTGAGGTTCTTCAGAAGCTGGGCCGGATAGACATATTGGTGAACAACGCGGCGATCTACATCGATACCTCGCTCACGACTGGAACCTACGACTCTCAGACCAGGGAATACGAGCGCTCAATCGCAATCTGCGCGTTGGGCGGCTATTACTGTGCTCGGGCGGCCGTACCCGCCATGCAGCAGCTGGGTGGCGGCAATATCATCAACATCATTACAGAGCACATTAAGGAAGGCCACCTGATGACCGGGCCCGGGGCTAGTGGCTACGATGGCGCTAAATGGGTGATGTGGCGTCAGACTGAGTCTTGGGCGGTGGAGTTGAGAGAGCACAATATTCGGGTTAACGGCTTGTGTATGGGCGCCACCGACACGCCCATGTTGCGCGCAGTTTCGGTTCCTATCGCCGAGGCGGCAATGAAGTGCGAGGATGTGGGCCAAGCGGTGATCAACGTATTGGCGCACGGTAAAGACGGCCCTACCGGCGAATCATATCTGTTCGGCACCACGGGCACTCCGCGCGAGCAGAGCCTGCAGGAGATCGCGGCTCTTGCGCCGGCAAGCTGACGGCTGGAAGGCTTCCCTCTTGATCCAGCGGATGGATCCCTAAAGAGTCTCAGCAACCGCGCGAACATAGACAGAGTATTCCCTGGCGAGCAGGTCTATCCAGACCGCTCAGCGCAAAACATGCAAAAAGTGCAGGTGTTTCTCGTACTGTTCCAAAAGGTCATGTAGAACTTGCTGCTGGGTCCAACCCATCAGATCGTAGTCCTGGCTGCCTTCATTGAGGTGAACCTCGGCCCGGTAATAGCCTGCGCCTTCATCCTCTCCTGGTTCCACGTGGGTTCCATTTGGACGTGGGTGCCATTGCGCCGCCACCAGATACTGAAAATCGATCTCCCCGCTGTGCATCACGCTAAGAGATGCCTGGTTCCATGCTTCCGAAGCGTCGACCTGAACGTCCGACCCGTTGCGGCGCAACTCTTCTGCAAACTGCTGCATCGCCGGGTAGACGGTGCCTTTGATAAACGCCTCAGCGTCGGGCCTTTCAGGAAAATAGAGCAGATGGCGCAGCCGCGCTTTCCAATCAGAGGAGCCGTGACCTCCCGAAGGAGCAACATTGGTTAACAACAGCGTTTGACGCTTCGTGTGATCGATGGACAACGCTCGAACAAAACCCCAGATTGCAATCAGTATGACCATCGAAAACGGCAGCGCGCTTGCAATTGCCGCCGTCTGCAGAGCTGACATACCTCCGGCGAGAAGCAGAACCAATGCAGATATGCCAATCATCGCCATCCAGAACATTCTTCTCGGCAGCGGCGTATCGTCGCGACCGTTGGACGACAACATGTTGAGCACCATCGCGCCTGAGTCAGCAGACGTGACGAAGAAAACCAGAACCATGACGATCGCTAACCCGGACAGAAGCTGAGACATCGGAAAGTATTCCAGGAACTGGAACAACGCGACTGATTCATCCTGCCGAACCGCCGCGCCCAGCTCCTGCGCACCCTGAGCAAGGATCAGTTCGATAGCAGAGTTGCCAAACACCGCCATCCAGAACAGAGTGAACAGCGTCGGACCCACCAGCACCCCCAGGATGAATTCACGCAACGTACGGCCCCGAGAGATCCGCGCGATGAATATCCCGACAAATGGTGCCCAGCTGATCCACCAACCCCAATAAAATATGGTCCAGCCGCCCAACCAGTCCGTCGGCTCATAGGCGTACAGATTGAAGGTCTTGCCAACGAGATCGGCCATGTATTCACCCGTGTTCTGCATGAACGTCTGCAGCAGATAAACCGTCGGGCCCAGAATCAAAATCCCGGCGAGAAGGGCCACAGCCAGAGCGATATTGATCTCGGACAATCGCTTGATACCTGCGTCGAGGCCGAGCCCGACCGACACAGCCGCCAGCGCCGTGGTGACAACAATCAACACGATTTGGACGCCAATGGACTTGGGCACGCCGAACAGAAAATTGAGGCCCGAATTAATCTGTTCGACACCAAATCCCAGCGACGTCGCCACGCCAAAGGTCGTGCTCAGGATCGCAAAGACGTCGACTGCCGTTCCGATCGGACCGTAAATGCGTTCCCCTATCAAAGGATATAGCGCAGAGCGCAGCGTCAGCGGCAATCTGTGGCGAAAGCCGAAGTACGCGAGAATCACCGCGACGATGGCATAAGTCGCCCAAGCATGCAGACCCCAGTGAAAGAACGTGAGGGTCATTGCCTCCCGGGCGGCGGAGACCGACCCCCCTGGTCCGATCGGTGGCGCGAGAAAATGCATGACGGGTTCGGCGACGCCAAAAAACATGAGGCCGATACCCATTCCCGCAGCAAAAAGCATCGAGAACCACGAGATCATCGAGTACTCGGGTTCCGCGTGATCGGGACCTAGCTTTATGTCGCCAAAGCGCGTGAGGGCGATGACAAAAGAACTCACCAGAATGATCGCAACAACCAGAACGTAGTACCAACTACCGTTTGCGACGATGCCTTCCTGAATATTGCTGAACAGCCGTTGGGCAAAATCTGGCGCAAGCGCCGCGCCCCCCAGAATCACCATCAGCATTGCCGCGGACACGTAGAAAACGGGGGCGTCAAGCGGGGCTATGTTCCGCCGTTCTGCGGAAGGCTGAGGCGTCAGGTCCACCTAGCTACCGGCGCTGAGCTTTTCGCCCAACGCCACCTTGAGAGGTCCCAGCCAGGGCTCGAAGCGTCGCCACTGTTCCACGCCGTCGCGGAAGATCGGCTGCCGCACCTGTTCCGAACTCGGCGTTCGGACGTTACGCGGGGTTTCGTAGTATTTCAGGCAGGCTGCTTCAAACGGCAGGTTGCAGAATTTCAGAATTCTTCCTACCTCTCTCTCGAGATCTTCGACGACGTCTTCGTGATTGACCCGCAGCACATGGCCGGGTAGCACCGCGTCCCAATGCTCCATGAGATCGACATAGTCACGGTAGTAGCGGCCGATGTCCTGAAGATCGTAAGAGAACTCCTGACCTTCGGCAAAGAGCTGTTTGAAGCCGCTAAAACAACAGGCCATCGCAGAGCGACGCGCATCGATGATCTTCGCATTGGGCAATATGAGCTTGATCAATCCAATGTGCCTGAAGTTGTTAGGCATCTTGTCGATGAAATAGGGTGCGTCCCCGCGGTGAATTCGGGTGTCCTCGATATACTCATTGCCGAATTGCGCCAGCTCTCCAGCATCCAGCTCGCTAAGAACCTCAGGGTAGCCGATGCCCCGTTGATCCTTCTTTCGCCGCAGGCCTTGCGACAGCGACAGAATATTCGGTAGCTCCAGCGTGCCGTCGACCTGACTGTGAGAAGACAGGATCTGTTCCAGCAGCGTCGACCCCGCGCGCGGGAGACCGAGAATAAAGATTGGATCGGCCGCTGGGGATCCGTGACCCGAATGCCGCTTGAACAGCGCCTCCGAACACACCCGTTTTGTCGCCTCGAACTCCTCATGCATGCGCTCTGCGTCGTAGCGGCTTTGCGCCTTTTTCAGACGATTGCCCTCGGCGTAACAGGTAAAAGATGCCTGATACTCGTCACGATCCTCGTAGGCTTTCGCGAGCGCGAAGTTGATGTAAACCCGCTCCATGTAGCCAAGATTGCTATTTTCTTTTTGAATCTGCATGCCATGCAGGTCTTCGTCGGAAAACCGGTAAGTCTTCAGATTCGCCAGCGAATAGTAGGCTTCCCCGTGTTCCGGATTCTGCCGCATCGCTTCTCGATAGGCGTCCACAGCCTCCCTTGAACGCCCACACGTCTTCAGCGCATGGCCTTTGGTCGTTAGGGTCACAGCATCGCCGGGTACTGCTTCCAACACCTCGTCCAGCATCATAAGGGCGGCCTCAAAATCGCCGGTCTGCATCAGCTGGATTGCACACAACGATCTGAACTGGGGATTGTCTGGCGCATTGGCGAGTAACTGTTCAGCCTGAGACAGTGCTGCCGCAAACTTCTGCCGTTTGCGCAGTATCTGAATGTACTCCATCCGCGCCTCGACATTCTCAGGCTCGAAGTCTATGGCACTTTCCAGAATAAATTCGGCGTCTTCCAGGATACCCAGGCGGACCCCGATATCTGCCAGCAAACGCATCGCTTCCACGTGGCTGGGGTTCTGCTGCAGGAATGCGCGGCATACCTCCTCTGCTTTCAGGAGTTTGTTCTGTGCCACCAGATCCATGGCCAGAACCACCGGCCTGGGTAGCCGCTGCAGCCGTTCCAGCTGCGCCTGCGCGCGGATGGCCGCGCGCTCACGACCCAGCTCTTTCAAAGCCGCGATTTGCCCACGCAGACTTGCCTCCAACGCCGGATTCAGCTGAGTCGCACGTGTGTATGCCCTGAGCGCAGCCTCAGTACTACCGGTATCCCGATGAACGTGGCCCTCCTCTTGTTGGGCTCGGCCGTGTGAGGGGGACAGCTGCTTGAGATGCTCCAACGTTGCAAGCGCACCCTTGACGTCTCCCGCATAGCGGCAGGCCACCGCCTGCATGTAAAGCGCTTCAGTGTCTTCCGGTGAGGCGGCCAGAATCGTCTGCAGATCCATCAGGGCAGCCGCGAAAGCCCCTGCAACGATCTTGCGCTTCACCTCGTCCAGATCGCTGACGGGATCGCTCTTCTGTTCCACGTTCTGTTCCGTGTTTTTGCCGGCTGGACCAACAAAGGCACCCTGGCGCCCCATACCCGGGGCGCCCGTGGTTTTCCGCTGAGGCTGCTCAGAAATCGAAGGAGGCTCGCAGCCCGACGGTCCGAGGCCGGGCGAAGCTGATCCGTTCCCGGTCGAAGACGAAGTTGCGTGCCAACTCGGCTTCCTCGTCAAACAGATTCTCGACGTAGAGCTCCGCCGACCACTGATCCTTCGCCAGGCCCATGGTGAGACCTACCAGGGTCCAGCTGTCGACTTCCGAATTGTTGATGACCACCACGTCGCTCTGCGCGCTAGTCGAAAACGAGACGCTTGGCATGACGTGCGCGGTGATGCCCGAATCCAGATACCATTCATAGCGCGCTCGCAGGTTCCCCTGGAAGTCAGGGGCATACGCAAGATCGTCGCCATCGCGCACGTCGTCGGTTGGCGTTTTGACATCGGTAATCTCGGTATCCAGTATCGAGAACGCGCCGCTTATCGTCAGGTTATCAGTGGCATTCCAGATAACGTCGCCTTCCATGCCGATGATTCTTGCGTCGGCTGCGTTATCCGAAAAGAACAGGTTCACAATGCTCGGGTCGAAGATGGTCGTCTGCAGATCATCAATCTTCACGTAGAAGATGCTGCCGTTGAAACGCATCGTTCGATCGAACAGATCGAGCTTCCAACCCGCTTCGAGGTTGACAACGTCATCCGTGTCGAGATCAAAAGGCACGGTATAGCCATCGGGTCCTTCAGCGCCTCCGGGACGATTCAGCAGGCCGGGGCGGAACCCCTGGGACCAGGTTGCATAGAACAGGTAGTCGTCGGTGGGCATCCAGCTTGCGGTGAACTTGCCGATGACGCCGTTTGTCTCAGCAGAATCGGGCGCCCGCAGCGCACCGACCACCGATGACGGCGTCGCGGGGTCGTCGATGTCGTCTCTGGTGTAGGTAATTCGCTGGGCCGGGTCGCAGCTGCCGCGGAAAGTGAACGCTCCGTCCCCGTTGTAAAGATCGCTGATGTCGGTACCGAAGGCGTCCTGGTCAACCGCGCTGCCGGAATTGCAGAACGAGCCGTTGGCACTGCCATCGAATTCCACCTCGATATCATAGTAACGGGCCCCCGCAGTGACGGACCAGGACTCGTTGATATCCCAGGTTACTTCCCCGAAAACGCCTTTCTGCTTGTCGGTGCGCTTGACGTCGTTGCGGAAGATGACGCCCTCGGGAAACGGCCCAGAGTCGGACCGGTAGCCGGTGTCGAACGGAAAGTTAGGCGCGAACGGCCCGAACGGAGCCGCCGCGACAGACCCGGGATAGGTGAAATCGTTGCGTTCCTTCAGCTCCAGATCGCTGTAGAACAACCCGCCCGTAGCGCGGACCGAGTGCTCCACCGGCGTGGTGACTCGAAACTCGTGCGACCAGACCTCCGTTTTCGTGCTGGAGTCGACGAACAGATTCGGCGCCTGACAGACGCCGCTGGGCGCCGCAGCGCCAGGATAGCTTACGGAGCCATCGCAGATGTAATAAGGCAGATACTGACCAACAAACAGATAATCCGTGTAATCGACGTTCTGGTCTGTGTCACGATCCGTGTAAGCACCCGTGTACAGCACGTTCAGAGCACTAATTCGACCTTCGATGGTCCAGTTGACGTTGGTGAAGTCATCGTCCACATCGTCGTCGGAGAATCGCTGAATCTCCATATCGCCCAGATCCGGATCGGCGAAAAAGACACCATCGGCATCCAGGGTCTGGCGCATGACCGAGGCGTTGAAGCTCCAATCCTCGTTGATGTCCCAGAGCCCGCTCAATCGACCGCCACGGTATTTTGTTTCGTTGATGTCATTGTCCCGGCGCGCTTCGGCATCCAGGAACGTGACCCCGCTCAGATCTTCCCCCGCCTGGAATCCGGCCCGGTTCGCCGACACCGGCACGCCGTTGTCCCGCACCGTGCCGGCGGGTCTGAAGCGGGCGCTTTCGCTGGCATTGCGCGTTCCTGCCACGCTGTCGATATACCCGCCCTGGGTATCGGTGTAGCCGACCACACGCAACGCGAAGTTTTCCGCCATGGCAAGGTTGAACATGGCTTCGAGATTACCGCTGGGATCGCCATCCTTGGTGAAGGCGGTGCCGACATCGACACTACCGTACGTGCCGGTCGTATCCGGCTTGTTGGTAATGAGCCGAACATTGCCCGCCTGGGAACTCGCGCCGAACAGCGTGCCCTGGGGCCCAGACAGCACCTCAATACGATCGAGGTCTGCGGCATAGACGTCCAGATTTCGGCCGGGTTGCGACAGTGGCTGCTCGTCCAGATAAAAGGCGACGTTTGGCGCCAGCCCCGCCACGCCGGCGGTCGTCAGATTGGGCGTGGTCGACGCCAGGCCGCGAATATAGATTGTGTTCTGACCCGGACCGCTGCCCCCTGCAGTAATGCCGGGAAGCTGGATCAGGTAGTCCTCGAAGTTGGTGATGCCGAGATCGTCCATGGCTTCCCCGGTGAGCGCTTGAACGGCGACCGGCACGTCCTGCAGGGGGGTCGCTCTTTTCGTCGCCGTAACAACGACCTCTTCTACCTGTCTGGACTCCTGACCCGCCGCATGACCGGCCGCCATCGCGGCCATAGCAGTGACAACAGCCTGGCTGATTTTGTTGCGTTCGAATTGCAAAGACCCTCTCCAATTTTGTTAGATCTCAAACGTTTTTATCGGGCGCCGAGAACTTTTCTGAGCAATAAAGCGGCGCATGTTAACAATTACATCAGAATAATGCATTGGGCTCTAATGAATATGCCCGCGACAGCTGTCAACCGACAACATCAGGCTGCACATTGTCCCGCCCTCAAGAGGTTCCCTTGTCCTTCGAGAACGCTTTAGATGACAACCCCCAGTGGAGCGCTAGGACGCAGATGAGACGACAAGCATCGATCAGGATTCGCAGGTGCTGCTCATCCTGCAAGCCATTCAGGGGCTCGGCGCGGCATCAATTTCCAAGCTGTCATCCGAGGTGAGCCTGAGCCAAGCCACAGGCAGTGCACCATGCCTGACGGGAAACTTGATCAAAAGTTGATGCGACGCAGCGGACCCATCGGGGCACTGACTCGCTGATTGACTTGCGGAAAATGACTCCGCCTGCTGGACTCATTTGGCAAAGGGCGCAGTTCGCCGGTATCCGCTGGAACTGTGTGCTCAGGCGGGGACAAACCAGGTCGCACGAGCCCAGCGGAGAACCCTGTTTGCCGGGTGCTAGCCGACGACGCGCCCTAAAGTAGCTGGGCGCGTCGACCACGGCGAGAACGGCGCGTACGGGTTCGGAAGTCCTCCGCCGGCCAGGACCACTCCGAAAGCAAGCCGGAGACGGGCTAAGTGCTCCGGGGTGGAACCTCGTTGTCCAGCCACTCGTTCAGCTTCGCGTGGAAGTGGCGAATCTTGGTCTCCTGATAGCTCGCGTAGATGGTCTCCCCCTTCGGATGCGAATGCAGTCCCTTCTGGACGGCCGCATGATTGACGCCGTCCTGGTTGAAGATTTTCAGGAGGCTGCTGCCAAATTCAGGCGCCAGCGTGTAGTCGTCATCAATGTCGAGGTAGGTGCACTGGGCCGGTGCCGGTATCGCCTGGCCTTCAGGTACGGGAATCATGTACATCACCTCGTGCAGGCAGCGCTCGGGGTTGCCGCCATCCGGCCGGAAACGGTAGAAAATCGGATTGAAATCCGCCCACGGATGCACGTTCGGAAACACAGTGTAGAAGATCGCGTCGTTCAGATCGGCATCACTGATCTGATTCGCGTAGTCGCCGAACTGCGCCCGCAGCGACTCGCGCCGCTTGGATGCAGTGAACTGCCGGTAAGCCTGTCCCGACTCGGTCGGATACTGCATCGGCGTGTCCTCTTCACCGGGGATGATCTTTCCCCCCACCCAGCTACACATCTGTGGGTCGGCGGACTTGACGTCACCGCTGATGTATTCCGCCTTTTCATTAAACATCCCGCGCCGCCCGTCGGGCGCGAGCACCTCCACACGATCTTCTTCGATGCGGTTGTAGGTGTGGCCGCTGAGCATGTGTTTCATGCTCTGAAACGCCTTACCGTCCGGATAGGCGCTCATGGTTGGCGTTTCAAGGCCCGTATGCGGGCTTGGCCAACCCGATGCGGACATCGCGCGTGACACGTTGCCGAACACGTCGTACTTCGAGTTAACGTCACTGAAGTATCCCAGCAGCTCCGGGTGGGTTGCGACGACATGATAGGACTCCATGAATGCTTCCTGGGCCACTTTCCAGTTGCACGGGAGCCGCTTGATCAGGTGAGCGGCCTTGTAGCGACGCTCGAAAGGAATGCCGAAGTGGCGGTCGATGTCGCCGAGAAAGGCTTCCAGAGGCTCGCAGTTGGGATCCGGGTTGATGAACACAAATCCCCCCCAATGGCCGACCCGTACTTCCGGCAGGGAATACTCCTCGACGGTGACCGATGGAAAATCCCAATGACCCGGTATCTCTTTCAGCCGGCCGTCCAGATGCCACGACCAGCCGTGAAACGGGCAACGAAAGACGTTCAGCTCCTTCTCGGCTTTGTCGCACAGCGACCGCCCCCGATGCAGGCACGCATTCGGAAAGGCTTTAACCTCATTGGAAGACACTCTAACGACAATGTAGGACAGCTCGGCGATGTCGTATACGTGGGTATCGCCCACGTTCGGGATGTCCGACTCATGGCAAGCCATCTGCCAGACCCGCTTCCACAGACGCTCGACCTCCCGGTCGTGCTCTTCTTTAGAGAAGTACCGATGCGCGGCGACCTTGGTCACCCCGGCAGGAATGGGCGAATCTTCCAGATACACCGGCGGCGGCGGCACCTTGTCCGTCGCAAGGATGTCGTTGTAAGAAATTCCGTTGGACCGGTCGTGACCCGTGACCGTTTCGACCATGATGATGCCTCCCCTCTGTTCTTCCAATTCCCAAAGCGCAGTTTTGCACACGCTCGCCGCTACGTTCGCACTATATTACACCGTGTTACAAACATTCAGTCTGCTTCACCCCAGGTTCCCGGACACCAACAGCAACGCATTGATGCCTTCATCGACCAGCACAATGGGTACCATTCGACGCGAATAGCTGGAATATCCCGGTAACCACCCTACACATGCCGCGCTTCCGGGACAGGCACCCACGATATCCGAGACTTACAATGCTCCGATACCCCAGCGGATACCCCGCCGAAGCAACTCGTAATAGATTGGAGAATCCCACGAGCCTCTGACCACCGGAACAATATCCGCAAGGGGCTTCATATCGTGTTTACCCGTGCAATGGCCCAGAGACAAATACAGGACCTCCCCTTGTCCCCAGGGATGCAAATACATCTGAGGGTGGGTATCCCTGTCCGTGCCGTAATCTGACCTCACGTATCCAAGAGACGGCTCGCTGTAGGAAGCCTCCAACAGCACAGTCTGCTCCCCTAGTGCTTCGCAATAGTAGGGTTCTTCATCGTGAACCTCGAAATCGTCAATGTTCTCTGTTAACGGATGTTGCACATCGGTCACCTTGATCCCGAACGTTTGATTCGGAGGATGGGCAATGAATTTACTTCCCAGCAGCTGCATGAATTTTGGCGCTAAATCCGGCGTATCGGCCTTCCCGTCGACAAACTCAAGCAAAGCGTTGGTTGCGTGCAGTGCAAACCATCTACCGCCTGCTGCGAGGAATTGGTCTAGCGCTTCCTGCTCTTCAAGTGTCGGTCGCAAATCGCACGTATATGTGATCAGCAGCTTCGAACTCGCGATCGCCTCCGTAGCACTGAAATTTTCCGCCACTCGGGTATTTACGTCCTCGTGTTCCGCCAACAGCTTAAGCAGCTCCAATCTTGCAAAATTCGTATCGTGGTACTTGGCATTACAAACCAGGTAAACATCGACTTTCTGATCTTTCTCCATACCTATCTCTCAATTTACGTGCTGAGGGCTCTCAATTTAAGCGCTGAGGGCTCTCAATTTAAGCGCTGAGGGCTCTCAATTTAAGCGCTGAGGGCGATTTAGACACCATCTGATGCTGGCCCGTGCATCTCGCCCGAAATTTCTCGGCGATTGGAAAGTAGTTCAATCAGAACGATACCAGAAAATCTGTTTGCGCCCGAGCGAAAGCGGTGGCGGCTGGTTGATGCAGCTAACGGTAACACCGTAGATTCTCGGCATCTCCGCGTACTTCAAGATCGAGTCGTTTACTTTGCTGCAGGTCTATGAGCGCTCTATCGGGAACCGGCAGATCGGTATCACCAACCAGGACCTGCGGACCTCGTTTCGTGCAGGGCACTCCCGGTTCCTTGCACTCGTCCAAGACAAACGAAATTAGCAACGCTCCCTGATGATTCAAGCTATCGGCACTTTTCTGGAAGATCAAATCTGATGATAT
>JAHEEG010000041.1 GCA_024640825.1 Gammaproteobacteria bacterium | reverse complement strand
CCCGGCGATCAGCGCTTCAATACCCTGCTGTACCGGTGCCCAGTCCTCTGCCGTGATTCGGCCCTGCATCATCTCGGCCGCGACCTGGCCCCAGTTCCAGCGCAGATCCGCTTCGGCGCACAGGCCCTCCTCGTGTACCCAGGCCATCAGCCGTTCCATGAAGGCCACCAGGGGCGGCAGAATCCCCTGCAGCACCACGACCCAGCCATCACGGGCTTGAAACTGATTCTGTACGTGCACCCCGCCAAGGGCTCCTCCGTAGGCGGAACGCTCCGCCTTACCCTGACCGACAGCACCGTCGAGCCCCCGGGACAGCAGGGCCAGGGTCACCGACTGCTGCCCGGAGATGTCGATGTGCTGTCCCTGTCCAGTGCGCTGGCGATGAATCAGCGCGATCAGGACCGCCACTGCGGCATCTGCGCTGGCATGACCTTGGGCCTGCGGGCAGCTGATGCGCAGCGGCGCCCGGTCGGCGCTGCCCGTGACGAAGAGGTGCCCTGAGGCAGCAGTGACCGTAAGATCTGAGTAGGCGTAGTCCGATTTGGGCCCGCTGCTGCCAAAGCCGGTGAGCGATACGTGAATCAGCCCTGGGTTGATTTGCGCAAGCATTTCACGCGCCAGACCGATTCGAGCCATCGTTTCCAGACCAATGGACTCCAGAAGCACATCGGCCCTGGCCAGCTCCACAAGCAGTTCGTCCCGCTCTTCGACCGGACTCGCGACCCTGACCCCCTTGCCCAGCGTATATGCCTGCCAGTAGC
Source organism: Gammaproteobacteria bacterium (assembly GCA_024640825.1). Classification (GTDB taxonomy): domain Bacteria; phylum Pseudomonadota; class Gammaproteobacteria; order Pseudomonadales; family Azotimanducaceae; genus UBA7803. Next base: position 24,231 of record JAHEEG010000041.1, on the reverse strand, counting down.
GATCCCCATGCAGCAGCGCCGCCTGTTCCGGCAGCACCCACTGCTGAACATCAGCGCCCATATCCGCCAGCAGTTGTCCACACATCAGACCGAAGTGATCGGTCAAGTCCAGCACGCGCAGGTCATTCAGCATCGCCAGACTCCCGGGTTGCTGGGTCCAGCTTCGGATTCAAGTTCGCGTCCAGGTACTGTTGCTGCAGAAGCAGCATAGCCCTAGCCGTGCTACGGGCCGCGGCGATATGCCGCTCAAGGGCAAACTCCGCGTAGATCGGGTCTCTTTTGAGCAGAACGCAGCGCCGTTGCTTACTGCGCGCATCGCCACAAGGAAAATCCGTCTTACGGCCAAAACTGTTCCCTGCCGGCCCGTACTCGCCGAAATCATCAGGATTACTGCTGATCTTCCAGAAAGCCTGCCAGGTAGCCGGCAGCCCACCTATAGGGGACCGCACGGCATCCAGCGTCTCGCGGGCGGATTCCACCAGCAGGCTGGAGAAATCCAGCGGTGGGTCGTCCAGAAAATCGCAGGTTTCAGCGAGTGCCGCGTCCAGCGCATCGTCATCCAGACGGTAGCTGTCGAAGCGATCGGAGAAGCTCCACCGCCAGAAGCGGCCGGTATAAACGGGTACGACCCTGGCGGGCGAGGTCATCAGCTGCAGATAGAAGATGATACGTCCCAGTTCCCGATAACGTTCTGCAGGCTCGGACGCCTGCTCCAGGCGCTGCACGACCTTGTTGAAATGTTCGTGCAGGCGGGTGCTCACCAGCCACAGGGCACTGCGCTCCTGCTGGCCCGCTCGATTGTAGTAGTTCCAGCGGAACATCCGCACAAACAGGTTGCTGTCTGCCAGAGCCACATTGCTTCGGGCCGCGTAGCACACCTGGAGCGGCGTGAGCGGTAGGGTCGTCGTTTCCGCCGAACACCGGTTGAACCACTTGGCAGCATGAAACGTAAGCCTCTGATGCACCTCCGATTCGTAAGCCAGCGCCAGGGAGGACCCCAGCAACGCGACCACCAGACACAGACCTGCAGCCGCGCGTTCGCGACTTCGAGGCCTATTCCACATTGGACGCATCCAGTTTGACCACCCTCTCGTCGCTGCACAGGGCTGCCAGCAGCTGACCTATGGTCTGGCCCGTTCCGGGCCAGCGCGCGTCCGGCAGAACCTCCGCGGCAGGCGCCAGAACGAACAGTCGATCGACCGCCCGGGGATGGGGCAGCACGAAGTCGGCGCTCTGCCGAATCTCGTCATCAAACAGCAGCAGATCGAGATCGAGCTCTCGGGGCGCGTTGCGCTCCGGTTTTACTGCCCGCCCGTATTCCTTTTCCAGCAGCTTGAGCTGACCCAGGAGCGACTCCGGCGTTAATCCGTGACGGGCTTCGAACGCAACTGCGGCGTTGATGAACTCCTCGGAGTCCGGCGGGCAATCCACCGGTGACGTGCGCCAGAGGCTTGACTGCCTTGCCTGACCCAGGGCAAACGACTGCAGGCGATCCATGGCTTCGAGCACGATGGCAGCAGAGTCTCCCCGGTTTGAGCCGAGCCCGATCAGAATCATGGTTCCCCCGTCATTCTTGGCCTGGAATAGTAACCGCTACGCGGTAGTAATCCACCAGGCGCTTTGGCACACTCAATCGGAAATCAGACAAGCGATCATCGGGAGAAGGTATGAAAGCCGCCGTATTGCGTGAGATCAACAAGCCCCTGGAAATCGAAAACGTCGAGCACGGCAAGCCGGGGCCCAGAGAGGTGCTGGTGCGCACCGTTGCAGCCGGGGTGTGCCACTCCGACCTGCATTTTCAGAACGGTTCGTACCCGTATCCCCTACCCGCGGTCCTGGGCCATGAGTCCGCTGGCGTGGTGGAGGCCGTGGGCAGCGACGTCAACTACGTTAAACCGGGAGATCACGTCATCACCTGCCTGTCCGCCTTCTGCGGGCACTGCGAGTATTGTCTGACAGGCCACATGTCTCTCTGTCAGGAGCCTGAGCTGCAGCGGGCGCCCGAGCAGCCGTCGAGGCTGGCCAAAGGCGACGAAAACCTCTGGCAGTTTTTGAACCTGTCTTCATTCGCCGAGTACATGCTGGTGCACGAACATGCCATTGCGAAGATCAGAGAGGACATGCCGCTGGACCGCGCCGCGCTCATTGGCTGCGGTGTCACGACCGGGGTAGGCGCGGTCATCCACACCGCGCGCGTGGAGCCAGGTAGTACCGTTGCCGTCCTCGGCTGCGGTGGCATCGGCCTTTCTGCCATAAACGGCGCCGCCATCGCGGGCGCGGCCCGAATCATTGCCATCGACACGGTGCCAAGCAAGCTGGAACTGGCCCGCAAGTTCGGCGCCACAGACGTCGTCAACGCCAAAGACAAGGACCCGGTAGGTGAGGTTATGGAAATGACCGGCGGCGGTGTTCATTACGCCTTCGAGGCCATCGGCCTCAAGATCACCGCAGAGCAGTCATTCAAAATGCTCGCCCGCGGCGGTACCGCGACCATCATCGGGATGATTCCGGTGGGCACCAACATCGAGCTGCACGGTCCGGAGTTCCTCATGGAGCGCAAAATCCAGGGCTCAAACATGGGCTCAAACCGGTTTAGGGTAGACATGCCCCGCTTCGTGGATTTCTACCTGCAGGGCCGGCTGCACCTGGACGACATGATCTCCCGGCGCATCAAGCTCGAGGACGTGAACGAAGGTCTGGAGGCGCTGAAGACGGGGGAAGTAGCGCGCAGCGTCATCATGTTTGATCAGTAGTTCACATCGGAACTCTGGGGATGTTTTCAGGCCCACGGTGAATCATAGGGTTTGGGGTCTGCGCTCCACCCCTCCGGGGTGCCCTCGTCAGCCGAGCTTGCCCCCTCCAAAGGAGGGGTCAACACGGCATCCTCGGTGTCGCTTAAACGGACGCCAAACCCCATGAATCCCCGTGGGCTTGAGGGCAACCAGGTTCCGGCTCGCATGGCTTCTGACGTGATGATTGTCACTGCAGACCGCAGGAAATCGGGCCCGCAAAACACCCGCCCAGCTGGCGGGTCTATCGCAGCCTGACACCCCCTGAAAGCCCTCCTAGCGAATCGCGATGTAACCAAACTGCCCCGACCGGTAAACTCGAAACAGCAGCTGTCGGCTGTCCAATCTGGCACCATCCCGAAGATCCGAGAGATTGCGCAGCGCCCGCTCATTCAGGGCGACAAGCACGTCGCCCGGGCGCAGACCGTAGTGCCAGGCCGCGCTTTTCGGGTCGACTTCCGTCACCAGCACCCCCGCGCCGAGCCCGCCATCCTCCTCGTTGCGGAAATTCTGCAGCTCGGTCCCGGCAAGCCGAGGATCAACGCGCCGCCCGCTGACCTTTTCCTGGGTATCGTCGGTGACCTTGACGGTAATCTCCCGGCGGCGACCGTCGCGCAGAATATCCAGGTCCATCTCGTCGCCAACGAAAGTCACCGCCGCCTGACTGTGAAAGTCCGTGACTCGCCGGATATCCCGCGAGCCTACGCGGGTAATGATGTCACCAGATAGCAGACCAGCCTTTTCGGCGGCACTTTCAGGGTCGACTTCCACAACCACGACCCCGTCCTTTCGATCTACGCCAAAAGCCTCGGCCAGCTCCGGATTCAGCCCCTGCACAGCGAGCCCTAGGTAGCCGCGTTTCACCTCACCGTGCTCGATCAGCTGATCCATCACCGCCCGGACCATGTTGGATGGAATGGCAAACCCGATGCCCACATTGCCACCGCTGGGTGCGAGGATGGCGGTATTGATCCCGACAAGCTCGCCGTTGAGGTCCACCAGCGCACCGCCTGAGTTGCCGGGATTGATGGACGCATCTGTCTGAATGAAATCCTCGTAGCCTTCAATACCCAGGCCGCTGCGCCCCAAGGCGCTGACGATCCCGCTGGTCACCGTCTGGTTGAGCCCGAAAGGGTTGCCGATGGCAACCACGAAATCGCCCACCCGCAGGTCCGCAGAGTCCGCAAACTCGATTTCTACCAGCTCTTCGCCGGGGACTTTCAGCACCGCAAGATCGACCTGGGAATCGGTGCCCACCAATTCGGCAACCAGCGACCGCCCGTCTGCCAGGGTTATCGTGATCTCGTCCGCCCGCTCCACCACGTGCGCGTTCGTCACGATATAGCCGCGACGAGCATCCACCACTACCCCTGAGCCGGCACTCTGGGTGCGACGGAACTGACGACCTTCCGGCACGTTGAAAAAGCGGCGAAAAAACGGGTCATCGAGCAACGGGTTACGTACCTGAACCGTGGTGTAAGTGGCAATATTGACAACGGCTGGCGTGGTGGCGTCCAGCATCGGCGCAAGGCTCGGCAGGCGCTCGCCGCCTGGGAGCACCACGGGTAACGCGGCATGCGCCGAGACTGCTAGCAGCAGACCAAGCGCGACCAGCATCCTTCGCATAACTCTCTCCTTGTCCCCGTTGCAGCACGGTGAAGTCTCTCAACGGCGCATTATGCCAGCGCGCATTCGAGAATATTGAGACCTCTTTTTTCGATGGAAGATCCGCCCGGTCGACAATCCCGGGGAACTCTGATTAATTAGCTGGAGCTGAACACCCGAGGGAAAAATCATGCCCATCAAAAGCATCTTCGCGGATGTGGAGCATGCCAAGACTCAGATCCAGAACCTGAGCGTCGACGAGCTGAGTAAGGAAATTGAAGACAATCCGAACCTGCTGCTGCTGGATATCCGAGAGCTGCAGGAACGGGTGGATCTTGGGACCATCCCCGGCGCCAGCCACGTTCCCCGGGGCATGCTGGAGTTCTGGGCAGACCCGGAGAGCCCCTACTACCGGGACTACTTTCAGGAAGACCGCCGGATCGTCGTGTTCTGCGCCGCGGGCGGTCGTTCCGCGCTGGCAGCCCTGGCGCTGCAGGAAATGGGTTTCCCCGATGTCGCCCATCTCGAGCCGGGCTTCGCCGGGTGGGAGAACGCAAACCAGACCGTGGAAGACGTGAGCACAACCAGCCGCTGGATACGCCGAGAAAAGCGCTGAAAACGTTCTGCGACGCCCTACTCTATGACGCTGCTTCCGATAGGTGGCTCGGCTTCGGCCAACCTGAGACCGTGCTCTGGACGCGTGACACACGGAAGGTGGCGAACATTCTTGAAACGGTGACACGGCAGACGGCCGCGGAACAGCTGCACGCGGTGGGATTTCTCAGCTACGAAGCCGCACCGGGACTAAATCCCGAACAGTCGACACGGTCGCCGGGCTGGCTCCCGCTGTGCTGGTTTGCGCTGTTCCGGGAATTTTCAGTGCAGAACCCGCCAGAACCTTCAATCCCGCTGACGCCGCTGAACTGGGTTCCCAACCTGACCGAAGAAACGTTCTGCAAGCAGGTGGAGAGCATCCGCGACCACATCGCCGCAGGCGACACCTATCAGGTGAATTTCAGCTACCGGCTGCGCGCTGAGATCGATGCAAAGCTCGCGAGGCGCCCTTATCCGCTGTTCACCAGCATGCTGTCTCAACAGCAGGACGGTTATGGCGCCTACATCGAGACCCGGGACTGGGCCATCTGCTGCGCGTCGCACGAGCTGTTCTTCGAGCGTCGGGGAAATCATCTGGTTTCCAGACCGATGAAAGGCACGGTCCGCCGAGGCACGTCCTCGGACGAAGACCGACAGTTGAGCGCCTGGCTGCAGGCATCGGCGAAGAACCGCGCCGAGAACCTCATGATCACAGACATGGTGCGAAACGACCTGGGTCGCATCGCCGAGACCGGCAGCGTGCGCACGGAAAAGCTGTTCGAGCTAGAGCCATATCCGACTCTGTGGCAGATGACCAGCACCGTATCTGCCCACAGCGAATGCTCGCTGCCGGACGTGCTGCGCGCGCTGTTCCCCGCCGCTTCCATTACCGGCGCCCCGAAACGCAGGACCATGGAACTCATCCGTGACCTGGAAACCGAGCCTCGGCAGATCTACACCGGCAGCATCGGTTACGTGCGGCCAGACGGCAGCGCCCAGTTCAACGTCGCCATCCGCACGGCCCTGATAAACAAACCTGAGAGAACGGCCGAGTACGGCGTCGGCGGCGGGATCGTCTGGGACAGCACAGCGCCCGACGAATATCAGGAGTGTCTCACCAAGGCGCGCATCGTCGCGTTCGATCCGCCCGGCTTCGATCTGCTCGAGACGCTGCTGTGGACGCCGGATGAAGGCTACGCCCTGCTGACAGCCCATCTCGAGCGGCTGGCGAAGACCGCCGCTTTCTTCGAGCGCAAACTTGATCTGGCAGACATCCGCCAGCAACTGGCGCGTTTCGCGAGCGATCTTCCGCGGGAACCGCATCGCATTCGAGTGCTGGTGAGCGCGGCGGGTAAATGCCGCCTGTATGTCACACCCCTTGCACCGCTGCCCCAGCCTTTCCGTCTGGCCCTGGCTCCGGAACCCCTCGACGTTGTCGACAATCCCCATGTCGCTCACAAGACCACCCGGCGGGACGTTTACGATGCCGCCCGGCGAGCGGTGCCAGACGCAGACGACGTTCTGCTGTGGAACAGCCGTGGGGAGCTGACCGAATCCACCATCGCCAACGTCTTTCTCCAGCTGGACGGGAGGCTGGTTACACCTGCAGCCAGTTCGGGCCTGCTCCCCGGAATCTACCGGCAAACGCTGCTGGAGGCCGGCAGGGCAACGGAAGAAGTCGTATGGGTGGAAGATCTTCACCGAGCCGGAGCCGTGTATCTAGGCAACTCGGTGCGGGGGCTCTGGCAGGTCAACGTTGACCCGAAAGCCGCACCTGTGTTTGATGTTCGTTCTCGAGGATCATCCGGATGAGAGGAGGCGCAGCGGAAAAATGGTAGAAGCCGACGAGCAGATACCGACGGAGCTGTTCAAGGTGCCCATCGCGCAACGGGTCTCTCTTCAGGACTACCCGACCGAATGGCTGGGCACCGCTTCCATGCAGAAGCTGGCCGTCGACAAGCTGAAAGACCGAGCCGCGAAATATCTCGACGAAAAAAACGCAGAGCTGGCAGACACTCAGGAAGTGCTGGCAGCGGACAACCGCTACGGGGTGCTGCTGATTTTTCAGGGCATGGACGCCGCCGGCAAAGATGGCACCATCAAGCGCGTTACCCAGGGCGTTAATCCGGCCGGCTTTCACGTAGCGAGCTTCAAACAGCCGTCCCGCACCGATCTCGATCACACCTACCTTTGGCGATATATAAAGGAGCTTCCGGAACACGGACTGATCGGCATCTTCAACCGCTCCTACTATGAAGAAGTCTGCGTGGTGCGTGTGCATCCGGAACTCATCAGCGAACGCAGCATGCCGTATCGCGAGATCGATCAGACCTTCTGGGAGGAACGTTTCGACGACATGAACGACCTGGAAAAACATCTGGTCCGCAACGGCACCCTGGTCATCAAGTTCTTTCTGCACATATCCAAGGAGGCGCAGAAGGCTCGGCTCATGAAACGCCTCACCGACGAAGAGAAGCACTGGAAGTTCTCGATGGACGACCTGATCGCCCGCAGCCACTGGGCCGACTACCAGCTGGCTTTCGAGGATATGCTGTCGAATACCAGCACACCCTGGGCACCCTGGTACGTCATTCCCGCCGACCATAAATGGGTAATGCGCGCTCTGGTCGCGCACATCGTCAACCTCCAGATGCGCACGCTCAACCTGCGCTATCCACCGGCGGATGTGGCCAAGATCAAGGCCATGCGCGAAGCCATCGCCGCACTGAAGAACGAAGCAAAGGCCTGACCAGACATCCGAAGGCGGAGAACAGAGCACCCATGATCACAGCCACGGAAGCGCTGGAACGCCTGCGGGCCGGGAACGGCCGGTTCGTTTCCGACAGCGAGCAGAACGTCTCGACGGCCCGCAAGCACCGCAGCGAGCTGGTGGTTGGACAGGAACCTTTCGCCATCGTCCTGGGCTGTTCAGATTCACGTGTGCCCGCGGAGCTGGTCTTCGACCAGGGCCTGGGAGATCTGTTCGTCATTCGCGTTGCCGGCAATGTGGTGGCGCCTTCTCAGGTCGGCAGTGTGGAGTTCGCCGCAGAGCGTTTCGGAACGCGGCTGGTAGTCGTGATGGGCCATTCCACCTGCGGTGCCGTTCAGGCAACTCTGGAAGAACTAGAACGCCCCAGCGAAAGCCGCTCGCCTAATCTGCGATCCATCGTTGATCGCATCTGGCCATCGGTGCAGGGCCTGCTGGCAACCGATCTGCGTCACGACCCGGATGCCCTGCTGGAGAACGCCATTCGCGCAAATATTCGTGCCTCTGCGGACCACCTGCGTCACGGGTCGCAGACCCTGGAGCAGATGATCCAGAAGGACGGGCTGCTGGTAGTCGGCGCCGAATACTCGCTGGAAACAGGCATCGTAGATTTCTTTGACGGGGTTCCAACTCAGCATTCGTAGACGTGTTCGAGCACGGCGCCCACGGCATCCGGCTTCGAAGATGTCTGGCGCGAAGTTGGAGCGGGACGCGGGACTCGAACCCGCCGCCTGCAGCTTGGGAAGCTGCCGCTCTACCAGATGAGCTAGTCCCGCAGAAAAACCTAAGGAACCTCTGATTAATGCTCGTTTGCTCAGCGCGTTATACGCCCCCTTCGGGAGTTTCGAGCATTAGTCAGAGGTTCCCTAAGATAACCGGAAGCGAGACGCTTGCCCAGCCGTCCGATTCACGCCACAGCGTTTTTTACTTCGACACCTAAACTGACGATGAATAGCGCACCGAGAATCAACCTTGAAGCGATCGGGTTTTACCCTCGTTGAACTGGTGGTCGCACACCCGCCCTGACTGAATCAGCCGGGAATTCTCACCGGCAGCTCGCGGATTCCGCGGATGAAGCTCGACTTCAGATACACTGGATCTCCAACAACTTCGACCTTCGGGAAGCGCTTGAGGATCTCCTGCCAGAGGATGTTTAGCTGCATCTCACCGAGCCGATTGCCCAGGCAGCGGTGGATACCGAATCCGAAGGACAGATGTTTGCGCGCGTTGTCTCGGTCGATGATGAACTGATTCGCCCGCTCAATCTCGTCCTCGTCCCGATTGCCGGAGACGTACCACATGACCACCTTGTCACCTTCGGCGATCTTCTTGCCGCCAAGCTCCGTGTCCTGCAACGCGGTGCGCGCCATGTGCGCCACCGGCGACTGCCAGCGAATCACTTCCGGAACCATCGTGGCAATCAGCTCGGGGTTCTCGATGAGCTTTTCGTACTGAGCCGGATTTTCGTTCAGCGCCAGCACGCCGCCGGTGATGGAGTTCCGCGTGGTGTCGTTACCGCCGACGATGAGCAGCAGAATGTTGCCCAGATATTCGTTTGGCGGCATGTCACGAGTTGACTCACCGTGCACCAGCATCGAAATCAGGTCGGAACCCGGCTCTTTCCGCGCGGCACGTTCTTTCCACACAGCGTCGAAGTACTCCCAGCACTTCCACAACTCCTGAAAGCCTTCTTCCGGCGTTTCGAAGAACTCGGGATTGATGATGTTCTGCGACGTATCGGACCAGTAGATCAGCTTGTGACGGTCTTCCTGCGGAATGTCGAACAGGGTTGCCAGCATCTGACCGGTAAGCTCCACGGACACTTCCCGCACCCAGTTGAAAGTCTCGTTGCGTGGCAACCCATCGAGGATCATGCCCGCCCTCTCGCGAATCAGACCTTCGAGCCCGGCCAGATGCCGAGGTGTAAACATGGGGGCCACCACCTTGCGCTGCTCGTCGTGCTTGGGCGGGTCTTCCATGATGAACATGGGAAGATGAAACATCGGGTCCGGATTCGGATCGGCCTGCCCACCCAACTGAATACCGCCAACGCGGGAGTCAGAAGAAAAGATTTCGTGATGGGAATCGACGTGCATGATGTCGTGATAACGGGTTACCGACCAGTAGGGGCCGAACTGACTGTCTTCCGTGTAGTTGACCGGGCTTTCCTTACGCAGCCGCTCGAAATAGGGCAGGACCATATTGGCCTCGAAAAGATCAGGATGGCCGGGGTTGAGCTGGCTCAACGGCACGCTGTATGGATCCTGGTTCACGTCCAGGGCCCACTTTTCAGCGACTTCCCGATTTGACTGACGGACCAGCTCTGCAGGCGACATCCCGGAATTCTGTTGCTCGCTCATGTTCTGTTCTCCATAGCCGACCACCTTACATGGTGTTTACGCTGTCGAGATTACAGGCTAGACGTCAGAAAGTCAGTGAGCAGCCGCAAACACCGGGCTGAAAGTTGCACCGTGTCTGCGGAGAACCCGGTGGGTTCGGAGGTGTCCGTTACTGACCACGATCTATGAAGGTATCCACAAGCTTCAGAAAATAGCCGCGCTGACGTTCCAGGAACGCCGCGTGGCCGCTGCCCGGAATCGCTATCCAGGCCTTGTCTCGGGTGCCGAGCCGGCTGAAGAAGTCGCTGTGAATATCGTCCAGCGCCACGGGATCGTACTGCGCCTGCAGCAGCAGCGTGGGGACCCGGAGCTGCGTGGCGTCCAGGGCCCGCCATTGATCACGACCCCGCCAGTCCACCTTGACAGGATCTGTGGCCAGCGCGGCGGCAACATAGGCATCGATGGCCGACCGGCTGATGGCACCCGGAACCACGAAATCACTACTGGCGGCCATAGCGGTATTCGCCGCCTGCGGCGGCTCCGGGCCGACGTTATCGGGATCTCGCTCGAATCCGGGCCGAATGGGATAGCCGAAGAGAATCAGCCCGGAAACCAGATCCGGCCGTTGCTGCACAACCAGCTGCGCAAGCGCTGCACCGTACGACCAGCCAAACAGATAGGGACGCGCCGCGTCCGGGTCGGCCGCGACAATCCACGACAGGACGCCGATTACATCCTCAGCAGCTTGCTCCGGCGTAAGCCACCCGCTGGCATCCCGCGGGGTCTCTCCGTAACCGCGCTGATCCATTCCCCAGGTGCGAACCCCAAGCTCGTTCAGACCATCCATGAAGGAAAGCGACTCTCCAGGAACCTGCAAATCGAAGTTCGGCCGGGTGCTCCAGGTGAGGCCGTGCAGCAGAAGCATTCGGCCGCGGGGTTGTGCAGGTGACTTCTCCCAGACACGGAACGGGTGTCCATCCACCGGCACTTCATGGCTGCTCAGATCGGCCGCAAGCGCAGACAGGCTCAAGCAGGCCAGCCCCACTGCCACCCAGAAGCGTCTGACAACGGACACGGAAACGGTTTCAACGATCATTTTTTTACCTGTGCCCGGCGTGCCTCAGTGGGCCGCCGGTGTCTGCCCCTGCAGAACCGTGCTGAAGACCGACGTATCTACGTTGCCGCCGGTCAGAATGATGGCGGCCCTACGATCCCGCTGGGCGCCCGCTTCCTGCGTCAGCGCCGCCAGTCCGGCCGCACCGGCGCCCTCGGCCACGTTGTGGGTATCCTCGAACAGGCTTCGCATAGCCTGCGCGATCTCTTGGTCCGTGACCTCGACAATTCGAGCAACGCCCCGTTGAATGATCTCAAACGCTTCGCTATCGGGCACGCGACAGGCCATGCCATCAGCAAACGTCCGTGCCGTCGCCGTCTCCACAACCTCCCCTGCCTTCAACGACCGTGCAAAGGCTGGCGCTTCTGTAGAAACCACGCCAACGATCTCCGTCTTCAGCCCAAGCAAGTCCCGGACGCTGATCAACCCGCAGATACCGGAACCCATGCCGATGGAAACGTAAACGACATCTAGGTCGTCAACAGCTTGGAAAAGCTCCCAGGCATAGGTGGCAACACCCCGAACCAGGGTAGGATGAAAAGACGGCGCGAACAGCAGCCCTTTCTCCTCGGCGAGGCGGGCAGCCTCCATACGTGACTCGTCAAAATCCAAGCCGTGAACAATCAGCTCCGCGCCCCAGCCCTGCATGGCTCGATTTTTTTCCGGACTGTTGCCTTCAGGCACAACCACCGTCACAGGCACACCATGGCGACGCGCAGCAAACGGGATGCTCTGCCCATGATTGCCGCGGGTGGCAGTGATCATTCCTCCCGGCAGCTGACCACTGCTGTGCAGCTCATTGAGGTAGACCAGCCCGCCGCGCACTTTGAAAGCGCCCGTTGGGGTGTGGTTTTCGTGCTTCACCCAGACCTCGCAGCCCAGCCGATGGGCGAGCAGAGGCCAGGCATATTGAGGGGTTGGCAACATGGCCGTGTGGACGACATCCACAGCCTGCTCCAGCGCCTCCAGCCCGAAAAGCCCGCTTGACGTCACGATACGTATTCCGATCCTCGGAGATACTTCGCACTATAGAATCCGCTCAGGTGAAGGTCTAATGTTGATTCGAGGTTTCCGGTTGATCTGAGAAACACACGACAAAAACACTCGCCCAAAAAAGGGGATAGGGATGGAACTCGCAAACAAGATCGTCGTAGTCACCGGCGGCGCCAGCGGCATCGGCAAAGCCATGGCCGAACGCTTCCACCGGGAGGGGGCCACCAAAGTCGTCGTGGCGGATATGAATCTCGAAGGGGCCAAGGCCGTCGCCAACGCTATCGACGGTTGGGGCATGGGCATCGATGTCAGCAAGGAAGCAGACATTGTCCAGCTGATCGACGAAACGGAAAATCGATTCGGTCCTATCGATCTGTTCTGCTCCAACGCGGGCATTGGCATAGGTCAGGGCCTCGATGAACCCGATGACGTCTGGCAGAAGATCTGGGAGGTCAACACGCTATCCCACGTCTATGCCGCGCGCAATCTGGTTCCCCGCATGAAAGCCCGCGGTGGCGGCTATCTGCTGAATACCGCTTCCGCCGCGGGGCTTCTGAGCCAGATCGGCTCCGTCACCTACGCGGTGACCAAACACGCTGCCGTCGCGCTGGCTGAGTGGATCGCCATCACACACGGCCGCGACGGCATCAAGGTCTCCGTGCTATGTCCGCAGGCGGTGCGAACACCCATGACGGCCGGCGGCGCAGGTGTTGCGGGCGTAGACGGTATGATTGAACCGGAAGACGTCGCCCAAACGGTAATCGAAGCGCTAAACGAAGAGCGGTTTCTGGTACTGCCTCACCCCACGGTTGCGGAATACATCCATCGCAAAAGCACGGACTACGACCGCTGGATTCGCGGCATGCAACGCCTACAGGAAAGCTACCTGGAAGAGACGTCTCCGTTCGAAGGCGGCGCTGATTCCTAAAGCTAAATCTGCAAGCGGGCGCACACCAGAAGGTTTCAGAGACGCCGGACTAACCCACCAGGTCGGCAATCGCCCGTCTTGCCATGACCTTGACCAGGTGAGCCCGGTACTCGGCCGACGCGTGCAGATCGTTGTTGAAGCCCACATCGGGGACCTCTACCCCTTCGATAGCGGCAGAATTGAGATTACCCTGCAGCGCCACTTCCAGCGCCGTCCCCCGAAAGGCGCAGGGTCCTGCACCAGTGATACCGACCCGAATCCTTCCGTCAAAGTCTGCGACCAGCACGCCGACCACCGCATAGCGGGACGCCGGGTTAGGGAACTTGCGATAGGCCGCCCGGCTGGGCACCGGAAAATCGATGCGCGTGATGATCTCGCCCGGTTCCAGGGCAGTTTCGAAAAGGTCTTGAAAGTAGTCGTCGGCAGCGATTTGTCGAGCGTTCGTATTGATCGTGGCGCCGAGACCAATTACGGCCGCAGGATAATCGGCAGCCGGATCGCTATTGGCCACGGACCCACCGATGGTGCCGCGGTTTCTAACCTGTCCGTCGCCGATCTGAGCGGCCAGAAACGCAAGCACCGGCAGGCGCCGGCGAATGCCCTCGTGCCGGGCGACTTCGTCGTGCCGAGTAAAGGCGCCAACCCTGACTTCATCCGATGTCACCTCGATGCCGGTCAGTCGGTCAATGGCGGATAGATCGATAACGTCCGAGGGGGCCGCCAGCCGCTGCTTCATGGTGGGGAGTAGGGTCTGCCCCCCGGCAAGATAGATGCCGTCTTCCGCGCTCTGATAGCAGTCGACGGCTTCTTCCAGCGTGGCGGGCTTGTGATAGCGAAACTGATACATGTGATTTCTTCCCTCAGCCGCTGAGCGCGCGCCAGATTTTTTCCGAGGTCGCCGGCATGGAAATGTCATTCACGCCCAGGGCATCAGTTAGCGCATTCATAATCGCGGCAGGCGAGCCGATGGCGCCTGCCTCGCCGCAGCCTTTCGCTCCGAGCGGATTGTGTGTGCAGGGCGTTACCGTGGTATCCACCAAAAAATCAGGCAGGTCGTCAGCCCGCGGAATGCAGTAATCCATCAACGAACCCGTCTGCAGCTGCCCGTATTCATCATAGACAGCCTGTTCCAGCAGGGCCTGCCCGGCGCCCTGGGCCAGCCCGCCGTGAACCTGACCATGAACGATCAGCGGGTTGATGAGGATGCCAAAATCGTCGACGGCGACAAGATTGACCAGCGCCACGACGCCGGTCTCCACGTCGACCTCCACCTCGGCAATATGGGTGCCCGCGGGATAGGTGAAGTTCTCGGGATCGTAAAAAGCTTTCTCGGACAACCCGGGTTCCAGGTCTTCCGGGTAGTCGGCGGGCACGTAGGCGGCGAATGCCACCTCACCGAACGACAGCGCCCGGTTGCTGTCCCGCAGGCGAAACTGTCCCTCCTCAAAATCGATGTTCTCGACGTCGGTCTCCAACATGTGGGCGGCAATGCGCCTGCCCTTGGCGATAACCTTTTCCAGGGCGCCCACGATCGCCGAGCCGCCAACCGAGAGGGATCGGGACCCGTAGGTGCCCAGGCCGAACTCGACGCGTCCGGTATCGCCGTGCACCAACTCCACATCATCAATGTCGACGCCGAGCCGGGCCGCGACCACCTGAGCAAAAGTTGTTTCGTGGCCCTGCCCATGGCTGTGGGTCCCCGTGAACACGGTAACCGAGCCGGTGGGATTGACCCTGACCTCGCCGCTCTCGTAGAGACCCACACCCGCACCCAGGGAAATCGCCAGCTTCGAAGGCGCCAGCCCGCAGGCTTCGATGTAGCACGACAGGCCGATGCCGCGACGCTTGCCCGCGACAGCGGCTGCGGCTCTGCGGGCCGGGAAGCCGGCGTAATCGATGAGCTGCAGCGCCTTATCCAGGCTCGCCTCGTAGTCACCGGTGTCGTAAACCAGCGCCACCGGCGTCTGGTAGGGGAAATCTGCCGGCTGGATCATGTTCCGGCGTCGCAGTTCTACAGGGTCCATGCCCAGTTCGCGCGCCGCGATCTCCACGATGCGTTCAACCACGTAGGTCGCTTCAGGCCTGCCCGCGCCGCGATACGCATCCACCGGAGCGGTATTGGTATAAACGCCGTGCACTTCGACGTGAATGTTTGGCGTCTTGTATTGTCCGGCCAGCAGCGTCCCATACAGATAGGTAGGTACGGATGAACCGAACAACGACAGATAGGCGCCCAGGTTCGCCGTCGTCTGAACCTTCAGCGCGACGAACCGGCCCTGTTCATCCAGTCCCAGTTGGGCATGGGTCACGTGATCCCGGCCGTGGGCATCGGCCAGAAAGGACTCGCCCCGCTCCGCTGTCCACTTTACCGGACGGCGCAACTTTCTGGCCGCCCAGATCACGGCGGTCTCTTCGGGATAGACAAAAATCTTGGAGCCAAAGCCACCTCCCACGTCCGGCGCGATGACCCGCAGTTTGTGCTCCGGCGCTACCTTAACGAACGCGGAGAGCACCAGCCTTTCCAGGTGGGGGTTCTGACTGGTTGTGTAAAGGGTGTGCTCGCCGGTCCCCGGGTCGTAGATACCAAGCGCGGCACGCGGCTCCATGGCGTTGGGAATCAGCCGGTTGTTGGTGAGGTCCAGCCGCGTTACGTGGGCCGCCGCAGCCAGCGCCGCGTCGGTTGCGCTTGCATCACCAAGCTCCCAGTCATAGCAGAGATTGCCCACAACCCCGGCATGGATGTCTTCCGAATCCATGGCCAAGGCCGGATTCACGACCGCATCGAGCTCGGTAAATTCAGTAATGACCCGTTCTGCTGCCCGCCTGGCAACGGCCACGCTGCTGGCAACCACCAGGCCATAGGGCTCACCGGCGTAGTTGACGATGCTGTGCGCCAGCGGCGGATGCGCCGCGGTCACCATGTCACTGCCGTCTTTCTGCTTTACTGTCCAGCCGCAGGGCAGATCACCGAAACCGTCCGCAGCCATGTCCTGGCCGGTCAGCACGGCCAGCACACCTTCCATCGCCAGGGCCTCAGAGGCATCTACGCTGTCTAGCCGCGCCCGGGCGTAAGGCGAGCGCAGGAACGCGGCGTAAACCTGACCTCGCTGGCTGAAATCGTCCGTGTACCGGCCTTCGCCAGTGATGAAGCGCATGTCCTCCTTGCGCCTGACGGGGGCGCCGATTCCACTTTCGATCGCTTCGGCCATGACGTCCCCTTACTTCATCTGCGGCGCGGCGCGCAGCACCGCGTCGACGATGTTGTGATACCCCGTGCAACGACACAGGTTGCCTTCCAGGCCCTCCCGTACCGCACGACGATCCAGATCATCGCTCGACTGCACCAGATCGATGGCGGACATGATCATGCCCGGCGTGCAGAACCCACACTGCAGAGCGTGACACTCGCGGAAGGCCGCCTGCATGGGATGTAAATCGTCAGGGCTGCCAATGCCCTCTATGGTCGTGATTTCCGCGCCATCGGCCTGAGCCGCGAGGACCGAGCAGGATTTCACCGAGCGGCCGTCCAGGTGAACGGTGCAGGCGCCGCACTGACTGGTATCGCAGCCAACGTGCGTCCCGGTCAGGCGCAGGTGTTCCCGCAGCAGATCCACGAGAAGCGTATTCTCGGCCACCTCCAGGGAGTGCTGGCTGCCGTTGACCGTAAGTGTGACTTCCATCTGCTGCTCCTAAAACGCAAAGATCATGGCCAGAATCAACGCAACGAATACGGCGACCCAGATCTTCCATTGTCCGCCGGTCTCATAGACAGGAGCCGCCTCCGCCGGCTTTCCGGCCACAGGCTCCGCACCACTTATCTCACGCCCGAACGCGAGGAAAAAATCGTCCGCCATCTTGCGCGCCGCGCCGTCAATGAGTCGGGAACCAACCTGCGCCAGCTTGCCGCCCACACTTGCCTTCACCGCGTACCGCAGAATGGTATCGGCACCATCGGCTTCCAGATTGACTTCTGCCTTGCCCTTGCCGAAACCGGCAGGACCGCCTTTGACGTTGGCATTGATGGTATAGCTCGCGGGCGCGGCAATGTCCTCGAGGGAGAGTTCCGCTTTGAAGAGTGCGCTGACCGGTCCGATCTTCGCCTTGACCGCCGCATCGAATCGGTCATCGGCCAGCTTATCCATAGACTGGCAGCCGTCGATACAGCGGGCCAGCACATCGGGGTCATTAAGCCCCTGCCAGACCAGCTCGCGCGCAGCGGCAATCCGGTACTCGCCGGCCTGTTCCACACCTTCTCCCTTCCCGCTTTATGGGCAAGAGGTTCGCACGATTCTTGCCGCCGGGCAACGGAATAGGGCTTGCGCGCACCCGCGGCGAAAAGTAGTCCGACCGCATGGAAAAGGCCGCCGGCGCGGCGCTGGCCCCGCCTGCGCCAACACCGAACCGAAATACCGCAAGCGAGAGAAAGCTGCGCGCCGTGCCCGACCGTGCGGTTATGAGACGCCGGGAGACCAGGCCGACGGAAACCAGGATTCTGCGGACCCAGAGATCGGCCAGCCGGCCAGGGATCTAGAAAAAATCGCGTAGCTCACGGCGAAGGCAGTACCGCAGAGCAATCCAATGTCAGCATCCGAGAGGCAAAAGTCTGTCTTGATCTCTCCAGCCAGGATGGACAGGATCTGGCGGCGGTTCATCTAACCCGATGGAACCTGGTATTTTTTGCCTGTTGCCAGTATCTTGCCTTTGAGAAACAATACCCCATCAGGCGTGTGGCCTCGCAATATGCCTGTGTCGTCAGCGCAAGTGACGACCCGTTGCACCTTGGCAAAATTAAACCAGATAGGCTTGATATGGAAGATCAACCACCCGAAGTCCTAATGCGCGGCCTGCTGCGGGCATATTACTGGATGGATGAGAGTCTGCAAAACGGACTGGTGCAGGCAGGTTTCCAACCCCGCACACGCACTCAGACAATGATTCTGATAAACATTTCCAACGGCATTACCCGCGCGGCGGAGCTGGCCAGGGTACTGGGCGTCAGCCGTCAGGCAATTCAGCAGCAGATTACCGAGCTGGAAAGAGACGAACTGGTGACGCAGATTCCGGACCCGGAAGACAAGCGGGCAAACCGGATTGTCTTCAGCGAGCGCGGCTCCCAGCTCATCAATGCGGCTCTGGCGAGCCTTCGTCAGGCGGAGCAGGCCCTGGCAATCCGTCTGGGTTATGACACCCTGCGCAGCCTGAGAAACGGCCTGACAAACGACTGGGGGCCGGTTATCGGCGAGCAGCACCCGCCAGGGCGCAAGCGGACCATCGGCGATCAGTCGACATCCCAGGGTTAGTAAGGTCACCGGCTACCGGTGAAGTCGCCGGTCAACCAAGACCGGCGCTCGCCAGACTGACAGGCTCCGGCTCGGGATAAAGCTCGTCCAGGGGAACGGAAACGCCGTTGTTCTGCACAACGCGGCAGTGGAAACGCCGGAGACCTCTGGGCTCGCGGACCCCGCAGGAGTGCGCGATAACGCCGACCTCCTTGCGAACTGACTGAGCATACCGATAGACCCGCTCAGCCTTATCCACCGGATTCAAGCCCCTCTGCAAGTCAGGATCGTGGGTGGTAACCCCGGTCGGGCAGGTATTCTTGTTGCACTGCAAAGCCTGGATGCAACCCAACGCAAACATGTACCCGCGGGCGCTGTTGACGAAATCAGCCCCCGCACAAAGCGCCCAGGCTACTTCTCCAGGCGTTATCAGCTTACCGCTGGCAATAACACGGATGCGGTCCCGAAGTCGGTACTTGGTGAGAATGTCCACCACCAATGGCAGGCTTTCGTGCACCGGCAGGCCAACGTAGTCCATGAGACTCTGAGGCGCAGCGCCGGTACCGCCGTCTTTGCTGTCGATCGTGATGAAGTCAGGTGCGCTTTCGATACCTCGTTCGAGAATTTCCTGACAAAGTTCTTCCAGCCATCCGTAAGCGCCGATAACGCATTTGAAACCGGTAGGTTTGCCGGTGAGGGAACGAACCCTGTCGATCATGTCCAACAAATCCGCATTGGAATTGATCTCCGGATGCCGATTCGGGCTGATTGAATCCTGGCCCACCTCGATGGAACGAATCCTCGCGATCTCCTCGTTGACTTTCTCCCCCGGAAGAATGCCTCCCTTGCCGGGTTTGGCCCCCTGGCTCAGCTTGATCTCGAACATCTTCACCTGCTCGTGGGCTGCGACCTCCCTCAGGCGCTCCGTCGACAGGCTACCGTCGGGATTTCGCACCCCGTACTTCGCCGTGCCCATCTGAAAAACGATGTCCGCGCCGCCTTCCAGGTGATATGGCGAAAGCCCGCCTTCCCCGGTATTCAGCCAGACGCCCGCCCGGCGGGCACCGTTGGACAGCGCCAGAACCGCAGGCCGCGATATGGCCCCGAAACTCATCGCTGAAATATTGAAGAAGCTGTCGGTTTCGTAAGGGTGGTCGCAGTAGGGTCCGACAAGCACCGGCCCTGGCTCCACCGCGTCTTTTTCCATGGTGGGGTAGGGGCAGTTCACAAACAGCACCGTACCCGTAGGCCGCAGATCCCGGGTGGAACCGAATGCGATCGTCGTGTCATCACCCTTGGCTGCCCGGTATGCCCACGCGCGCTCGGCCCGGTTGAAGGGCATCTCCTCCCGGTCCATGGCGAAAAAATACTGGCGAAAAAATTCACCCAGCTTTTCGAATAAATAGCGGAATCGGCCAATGACGGGAAAATTACGGCGCACCGCATGCCTGGTCTGGCTGATGTCCACCACGTACATGACCACCACGGTCACCAGCAGCGCGGCCAGTAGAAACAGAACAATCTCACCAATGATCGTCAAAATCTGCATAACCCGGAACGCCCCTATTCAGCATGACCTGGAAATCCGATCGGCATTCTACGCTGCTGGCCGGCAGGCTGCCGAGTGAGTAGAGTCCAACATCGACCGCTTCGCGGCACGTTCCGTGCGCTTCGACCGACACTATGCAGGCTCTCTCCCCTGCATGCCTGCCGGGCACGACATACTGGTAGGCGCTATGGATATTCTCTGGCGACCCTGGAGGTCTATCGCGCTGTGGGAAGCGCCGATAACCCAACCGCTGCGGGAGATCGGAATTACTCCCATGCTGGTGAGCGATCATCCGCATCTTTTCGAAACCAGCGGCAAAAACTACCACACTGAATTCCGCGGCTGGGAATATCTCCGCGGTCACGGTATGCCCCAACTCAAGCCGCCCCGTCCTGACAGACGGGCCCGCATCGACTTCATGCCCGGCAGCGACGTGCCCGTGCTGCGTCAGGCTTTCCAGCCAGGGGACAGGCTGCCTGACTGGTGTGCAGGTCAGAAAGCGAATGGGCACTGCCTCTACGACCTCGACAACGATCCGTAGGAAACAGACAACCGCCTGGGAGGAGCCGAGGAACGCACGATGCTGGATCTGCTGCACACGGCCCTGACCGAAACGGCAGAGCCTCGGGATCGGTTCGAGCGTCTGGGGATCGACTGACCTTTCAGAAATTCAGCGTACCTGTGGCCACTGGCTGTACCTTGCCGCCTACCCGCAGCGGATCTCTCAGGTCGAGATAGAGCCGGGATGGGCGTCTGATTTCCATGCCCTGGTCTACCACCACCTGGCGACCGCTCCAGCCAAGGTCCCTGAGATAAGCGGCGAACGCGGCGTTTGCGCTGCCGGTCGCAGGATCTTCCCGCACGCCGCCCGACTCGAAGAACATTCGGGCCGAGAACTGGGCAGCCGGGCCGTAGGGCTCGGCGCTGAACACGAAGACACACTGCACGCCCACCCCCGCAGCGAGATGCTCCTGATGCAGGGACTCGTCGAGACGCGCAGCCCTGAGCGCAGCCAGATCCCGAACGCCGATGAGCACGAACTTCGGGCCCACCTCTGCCAGCCGAACCGGGAAGTCGCCGTCCAACTGATCTTTCGAAAGACCAACGAGCGCGGCCGCCTGCGCCGCCGGGAACGTGCCGTCTAATCGCACCGGCGGCGGAACCATCCAGACCAGCTCGTCTTTATGCGTGTCCTCTTCAAACGTAACCTGCACGGGCCCGACATCGAGTTCCAGCGTGTAAACGGAGCGACCTCGGCCAAGCACCCAGGCCGTACCCAGCGTCGGGTGGCCGGCGAACGGCAGTTCCCACTCGGGCGTGAAGATACGCACCCGGGCCCAGGCCTCGGCCGCCTCGGTCACAAACGTGGTCTCCGAATAGTTCATCTCCCGGGCAATGTCCTGCATCTGCTCTGTGGACAACGCCGCGGCGTCCTCGACCACCGCCAGCTGATTGCCCTGAAGCGGGCGCTCGGCGAACACGTCGACAATGCTGAATTTCATAGCGCCTGCTCCTCGAAAAAACCATCTGTCACACCAGGGGACCAGTTTAGAGTTTTTGCTGCAATGGAGCAGCGACCAGCATCTGGCTGCATGTTCGCCTATGCCGCGTACCTTGACCCCACCGGCCCAGCCATCGAGACTCCAGCAACGCAGTCAGTTGGGGGTTTAAAAACGTGAGCGGGATACTCGAACCCATTTCTCCGTCATCACGATACGATGTGCCACAGAAGGTCGCACCGGGCACCCCCATGCTCGTTTTCTGAGGTGTCAGTCCGCTCTGATCAATTGCGTGAACAAGCCGGTGAGCTCAGATGAGCGGAGACCCAAGAACGACCGTAGAGCGCGAACTGCAGGACCGGCTTGACCTGTCGGGAGAACGTTCGGCGGCTGGGCGCCGCTCCCGCTGGATCACAGCGGCAGCAGCACTGCTGGTGGTTATCGGCGCCGCATGGTTCCTGCTATCCCGAGGCCAGGAGGGCACTCGGTTCGTGACCGCGGCCGCCGAGCGCGGCGCGCTGAAGATCACCGTATCGGCTACAGGCGAGCTGGAGCCGGTCAATCAGGTCGACGTGGGCACCGAGGTATCCGGCACCATCCGCACGGTGGCCGTGGACTTCAACGACCGGGTAAGCCGAGGTCAGGTTCTGGCTCGCCTGGACACCGACGAGTTGGATGCACAGGTTCTACAGGGCAGGGCCTCTCTCAAGGCAGCCGAAGCCAGAGTGGCGCAAACCAGGGCCACGGTCGAAGAATCCAGGTTGAAGGAGGGGCGGTGTCTGGCGCTGGCGCGCAAGGCTATGTGCACCCAGGAAGATCTCGACGCGGCACACGCCGGCTATCTGCGTGCCGAGGCGGACGTAGCAAGCGCCGAGGCGCAGGTGGAGGTGGCGCGTGCCGCACTGGATGCACACGAAACACGACTCGAGAAAGCGCAGATTCGCTCGCCCATAAATGGCCTGGTACTGGCAAGGCGTATCGAACCCGGGCAGACGGTGGCTGCATCGCTGCAGACGCCGGTACTGTTCGTCCTGGCCGAAGATCTGGCGGACATGGAACTGCACATCGACGTCGACGAGGCGGATGTAGGGCTCGTCAAGGAACGTCAGGCGGCTACCTTCACGGTCGACGCCTACCCGGATCGAACGTTTCCAGCGACGATCACTCAGGTCCGCTTTGCCCCCGACACCGAAGGGGGCGTTGTCACCTATGAAACGGTCCTTCAGGTCGACAACGAGGGGCTGCTGCTGCGACCAGGCATGACGGCCACTGCGGAGATCATCGTCGCGGAAATTGCAGACACACTGCTCGTTCCCAACGCCTCTTTGCGCTATCGACCACCCGCGGGCGCGGAACAGACTGAAGCCAGAGGCGGCTTTTTCGGCCGCATGCTGCGCCGAGGTCCCGGCGCACGCACCGTTGATCAAAATGACGAAGCCATCGACGCCGGGACTCCGGTGCTGTGGGTAATGCGCGACGGCGAGCCCTTGGCGGTATCGGTACAGACAGGACTGACCAACGGCGCGCTGACACAAATCGTCGGCGGCGAGCTGACGGCTGGCGACATCCTGATCACCGGGGTCGATCCCGGCAAAACCTGATGCCGGTCCTCGACGCTCGGGAATCCGACGACCGCCGGCTGATCTCGCTGCGAGGCGTAACAAGGACATACGGGGCGGGCACAGCGCAGACCTGGGCTCTGCGGGGCATCGATCTGGACATCGAACAGGGTGAGTTCGTCGCGGTCATGGGTCCGAGCGGTTCGGGTAAATCCACCTGTATGAACATGATCGGCTGCCTGGACACGCCGAGCACCGGCACGTATCGCTTCCGAGGCCTGGATGTGGGAGGTCTCGACCGCAATCAGCGAGCCCTCCTGCGTCGCCACTACCTGGGTTTCGTCTTTCAGGGTTACAACCTGCTAAACCGCACCACGGCACTCGAAAACGTGGAGTTGCCGCTCATGTATCAGGGTGTGCCGGCTGTCGAGCGTCGAACCCGCGCTCGCGACGCGCTGGCGCAGGTGGGTCTGGCCGGGTGGGAGGACCACACGCCAGGAGAGCTGTCCGGCGGTCAGATGCAGCGGGTGGCCATCGCTCGTGCCATCGTCACACGCCCGGATGTACTGCTGGCGGACGAACCTACCGGTAATCTGGACACTGCCCGAAGCCTGGAGATCATGGTGCTCCTGAGCGATCTCAATCGTCAGCAGGACATCACGATTGTGATGGTGACCCACGAGCCGGAGATGGCAAGCTACGCAAAACGCATTGTCCACTTCGTGGACGGGCGTGTAACCGCGGACGTCCCCGCGGGAGGAGGTGAAGCATGATGCTTTGGAACGCGCTGCTGCTGGCGATGCGCGAGATCCGCCGCAACGTGCTGCGCTCGTCCCTGACCGCGCTTGGGATCGTCATTGGCGTTGCCGCGGTAATAACGATGGTAACAATCGGCGCGGGCGCGACAGCGGCGATATCGGCGCAAATCGCCAGCCTTGGCAGCAACATCCTGATGGTGCGTCCAGGCCAGGGTTTTGGCCCCAGCCGCAGCCTGGGGTCGTCACGGCCGTTCGAGATAAGAGACGCCGAAATCATAATGCAGCAGGTGCGGAGCCTTCGAGCCGTGGCGCCCACCTCTTCGACTCGCTCGACGGCTATTTTCGGCAACCGGAACTGGCAGACGATGGTTACTGGCACGACCAACGACTACTTCGTCGCGGGGAACTGGTCCCTCACGGACGGACGCTACTTCACGGCCAGCGAACTCCGGGCAGGA
>JAHEEG010000177.1 GCA_024640825.1 Gammaproteobacteria bacterium | reverse complement strand
GATACCCGAACCCTGCCTGCAGACAGATCTTGGGCAATTGCGTCGTTTTCCCAGAACCCGTTTCCCCCGCGACTACGATCACCTGATTCGTCTGCAGCAGCCGGCCTATCTCCACAGAATGCTTGGAAATGGGCAGCGCGCCAGGGAATTCGATGCGGGGCGTGTTGGTCCGGCGGCTGGCCAAGTCGGCTCTGGAGTTCTTCAGCAGCGCGCGGAACGCAGCGGGATCTTCACCGGCAAGCCGACGCAGCCGGAAGACATCCCGACGCATTACCGAGTCGGCGTCAAACCCGCGTGCGCCCTGCCGACCCCGGCGGCGCGGAGACGGCGCTTTTTCTGGCGTTGCGTCTTTCATTCCAGGCATTGCAGGCTTTCACAAACATCGCAAAAAGGGGATACGAAGGATATACAACAGAGCAGGCTCGACGCCCTAAACTGATCAGGTCGGATCGAGCAGTACCGACATTTGACCCCGGGTCCTGGGTCCGCCAGGACCCGGTTTTTTTAGGTTCTTCCCGTCACCTGTCTGTTTACCTGTGTTTGCTTCGCTTCAATCTGTCCCTGACGCGAGGTCTTTTCCCGCTGCCGGCACCGAAGAAAAAGCACCGGCTACTTCGACAGGAAAGACATGCCTTCTTCCAGACCTCGAACGGTAAGCGGATACATCTGTCCGCCCACCAGTTCCTGAGTCATGCCCACGGAAGTGGAGTACTCCCAGGTCTCCTGGGGCGTCGGGTTAATCCAGACCACCTTGTCGTAGGTTTCAGCAACTCGCTGAATCCACAGCGCGCCAGGTTCTTCGTTCCAATGCTCGACGCTGCCACCGGCGTGAGTGATCTCGTACGGCGCCATGGTCGCATCGCCAACGAATACCACCTTATAGTCCTGAGAATACTTGTTGAGTACCTCCCAGGTCGGCATACGTTCGTTCATGCGTCTCCGGTTGTCCTTCCACACCGACTCGTAGAGACAGTTGTGGAAGTAAAAACTCTCCAGATGCTTGAACTCGGTACGCGTCGCGGAAAACAGCTCTTCACACACTTTGACATGAGCATCCATCGATCCGCCGATGTCGAGAAACAGCAGAACCTTCACCGTATTCCGACGTTCGGGCCGCATTCGGATATCCAGCATCCCGCCATTGTGCGCGGTCGACTTGATGGTGTTGCTGATATCCAGTTCTTCTTCCCTGCCCGTGCGCGCAAATTTGCGCAGCCGGCGCAGAGCCATCTTGATGTTACGGGTGCCCAGCTCAACAGAGTCGTCGAGATTCTTGTACTGCCGCTGATCCCAGACTTTTTTTGCCTTTTTTTTCTTGCCCTGGCCCATTCCGCCGGGGCCCTTACGACCCACACGGTTGGGATCGTCGCCTTCTTCGCCCTCTTCG
Organism: Gammaproteobacteria bacterium; assembly: GCA_024640825.1. Classification (GTDB taxonomy): domain Bacteria; phylum Pseudomonadota; class Gammaproteobacteria; order Pseudomonadales; family Azotimanducaceae; genus UBA7803. The sequence continues at coordinate 5,493 of JAHEEG010000177.1, read as the reverse complement.
CCTTCCTTCCCCTGCTTGGCTTTGTTGGCTTCCTCTTCCGCTTTGGCCTGCTGAAACGCCTCAATGAGCTTTTCGAGCCCGCCCAGCGAGTTGATCTGCTCGAGCTCCTCAGGACTCAAGGATTTTTCGAACTCACGGCGCAGCCATTCGTCCGGAATGAGGGACTCCAGAAGCCCATGCAGGTCTTCCAGCCCCTTGAAGTAGGCGCCGAAAGCTTTGTCGAACTTATCGTAGTTCTTCTCGTCTTTTACCAGACAGGTACGTGACAGCAGATAGAAGTCGTCGATGTTGGCGTACACCAGCCTGTATTGCAGCGCCTGCAGCAGATCCATCAGCTCCCGAATGGTGACGGGAACTTTGTGCTTACGCAGCGTGAGGAAAAAATTGATCAGCATGATCGTGCTCCGCGAACGTACTCAGCCCCGACTGTCGCGCCGGTTCATGAATGCCAACCGTTCAAGAAGATGCACGTCCTGCTCGTTCTTCACCAGCGCCCCATACAGCGGAGGGATCGCCTTACTGGTATCCCGGTTGGTCAGTATTTCATCAGGAATATCGTCCGCCATCAGCAGCTTCAGCCAGTCGATGAGCTCGGACGTGGACGGCTTCTTCTTTAGCCCGGGGACCTTTCGAACATCGAAGAATATCTCCATCGCCTCTTTTACCAGCGACTGCTTGATCTGGGGAAAGTGCACCTCCACGATCTGCTGCATCGTTTCCCGATCGGGAAAATTGATGTAGTGGAAGAAGCAGCGACGCAGGAAAGCATCCGGCAGCTCTTTCTCATTGTTCGACGTGATCACGACGATGGGACGTTGTGCGGCCTTGATGGTATCGCCCAGCTCGTAGACATAGAACTCCATGCGGTCGAGTTCCTGCAGCAGGTCGTTGGGAAACTCGATATCGGCCTTGTCGATTTCATCAATGAGCAGAACTACTCGTTTTTCCGACTCGAACGCCTCCCAGAGCTTGCCCTTCTTTATATAATTCCGGATGTCTTTTACCCGCTCGTCGCCGAGCTGCGAGTCTCGCAGACGTGACACGGCGTCGTACTCATAGAGGCCGTTGATGGCCTTGGTGGTGGATTTTATGTGCCACTGAATGAGTTCGAGTCCCAGCGATTGGGCTACCTCTTCCGCCAGCATGGTTTTGCCAGTGCCAGGTTCACCCTTGACCAGCAAGGGCCGCTCCAGTTTCACGGCGGCATCCACTGCCATGCTCAGCTCTTCGGTAGAAATATAGGAATCTGTGCTGTCAAAAATCATTCAGTTATCTCGCGGAGGTTCGACGGATGGAAAGGCAAGCGACGTACTTTATAGGAGCGAGATACGGCGAATCAAGCAGCGTCCCGCCTGAACCTGTAATACGGGCAGGTCAGGCGCGGCCTGCTGGCGCCAGCATATCGTCTTCATGGACAGACCCGATGCCACCAAGGCTCGCAGCCTGGCAACGCCGCCGGCAAGGTCGATTCGCACTTTTTCAGGCCTGAGCAGGCACCACACAATGAAGCCGAGCAACCGATTAAAACCACCCAGGACGCTGGCACACCACCAGGGAATCAGGGGTCCAGCACCTTCCCGCGCCGTGATGCCACTGGCATCGGACAGGACGAAAGTGGCCGGCGGGGTGGGATTGCCGGCGACCGCCTGAATCCCGATGCTGGCGTCTGCGAGGGCATCGTTTTCGGCCCGTTCACCCTAGAATCCGGGCTGATCCGAAAGTATCGGCCTACCCCTCACGTCGGTGCGTACGAACTTCGGCCCGGAAATCGCAAGGGCCACTCGGATTGGCCCAGTTCGAATAAAATAATATATTTTATTCAGATAGTTATCGCGGATATCAAATCCCATTTCTACCAAATATCTCGGTTCATCGAGGCCCAACTTCCAGAGCCCGCCCTGCATGCGCCGAACAGGAACCACAGGGCAGAGAAAAGCAGCAGTTCGCGCAAACAGAGCGTTCTCGCGAGATGATCTCACTTGTCAATAGACGAGTCTCGACCCGAAGGGCTGTTCGAGCACCGCTAGCCGCGCACCGCTAGCCGCGCACCGCTGGCCGCGCGCTGCTAATCCGGCTCGGCAGGCTTCGGACGGCGCCGTTGCCACAGATACCAGACCAGAACCCCGGCGCTGACCGTAAGGCTGCCAGCCAGCAGAATCCGGCCGGCGACCTCGGGTGCACCCTGCTTCTGAAAGAGCCCCTCGAAGATGAAGACGACAAACGCCGGCGCCCACTGACCCTCGTACCCGGGAACCGGAGCCGGCAGCAGCAGGCAAACGGGAATAAGCCAGATCAGCCACCACCTGACTCGGGTCAGAGGCAGACCGCGCCATGCCATACCAAGCGCCAGCGTTCCAAGCAGCGCAGAAAGCGCCACCACGCCCCAGACCCAGAGATAGGGCATCAGGTTTCCACCCAGTCAATGATGTGGTCTTCCTGGTCATCCTCGTCAACCAGCCTTACGGGGATCACTCTGCCACGCACCGAAATTCCAACCTCATGGACGCTTTCAGCACTGCCGCTCAGCAGCGGGTGCCAGGCGGGAAGATCCAGCCCTTCTGCGAGCCGTCGATAGGCGCACGTGGTCGGCAGCCAGCCGAGCGTCGCGGCCAGGTCGGCGGAAAACTCGATGCAATCGGGTACCAGGCGGTGCCGCGCCGGGTAGTTGGTACAGCGGCATCTTGATGTATCAAGCAGGTCGCAGACCAGCGATGTGTAGTGGACCTGCCCACTGTCTTCGTCTTCGAGCTTGATCATGCAGCAGCGGGCACAGCCATCACACAGGGCTTCCCATTCGTCCGCCGTCATCTCGCCTAAGGATTTCTCCCGCCAGAAGGTCACCACCGGGTCTCCAAATCCGGCGAAGGCGGCATCTGCAGAAAAAAGCCATCGGAAGCAATCCGTTCCAGCACTACCGTGGCTTCGGCTCGCGCCAGCTTTTTCCCTGCATGCAGTTCCAGCTCCATGACCGCCAGCGGACGACCGAACTGTTTCATCAAGGCGTCCGGAACCCTGTCCAGATCCTCGCCGACATCAACGTAGAGGTACATTTCCTGCCGGCGGGCACTGCGATAGACGCGCACCTGACGGCTCATGACCCGGCCTCGAGCAGCATCCGAAACTCATCACCAACAACTTCGTTTCGCCAACCCAGATAAGCTTCAGAGAGCTCCCCTGTGAGTGAAAAGTGGCGTACGCAGGCTTCGACTTCACGTTTGCGGGACAGCAGCTCGGGAGCAATGCCAAGAGCTTCCGCTCTGGCCCGTCCTGCGTCCCGTAGGTTGCCGACCAATTCTGACTGAGCCCGCGTGAGAGGCTGTTCTGCGGGTGGCGGATGATGGCGTTCTCCGCCCTCGGCATGGGCGGCCAGCAACGCCGTGGCATAGCGCCGGGCTGCGTTCGGTGGCAAGATATCTCTAATATCCTGCTGCGATATCACCTCACGCTGAGCCAGCGTTAACAGATGTTCGTCCTTCACGACTCTGCCCCTGGGACGGTCGTCTGCCATCGCCTCGCTCTCCCGCCAAGCGCATAGGGTTTGCAAGCGCGAGCGCGCCGCCCCCGGCAAGCGCCATGCTTTCTTCACGGAGAGGTAGTACTGATCCGGATCACCCAGTTCAAAGCGACCGCGCAGATCCATCTCCTCTCGAAACCAGGCCAGCCGCCCCGTGCTGACCAGCGCCTCATGCAATACCTCGTACAACGGCGGCAGATAGTAGACGTCTTCCCATGCGTAGCGGATCTGTTTTTCCGTTAGCGGGCGCGCCCGCCAGTTCGAGCGCGTTTCGTGCTGCTGCAGCTCGATCTCGAGACGCTCGCTCACCAGGCGACTGAAGCTGACACTGTAATGCGGGCAAAGAAACGCGTTGGCCAGCTGAGTATCGAACAGGCCCCTGGGTGCCGCGCCAAAATGGTGCCTCACCAGCTCCAGGTCTTCTGAGCAGGCGTGAAGGATCTTCGTGATTGCCGGGTTTTCAAGGAGGTCCAGCAGGGCGGTCCAGTCATCGATGACCAGCGGGTCTAGGAGGTAGACTCGAGTACCGCTGGCGACCTGATAAAGCCCAGGCAGCGGAAAAAAAGTATCGGTGCGCAGGAATTCCGTATCGAGCCCGACGACTTCGCCCCAGCTGCCAACGCTGAAGCCGAGTTCCTCGTCGCTGATAACCCAGTTAACGGATGCTTCGGCGGCCTTGCAGGGCATGGACCAGAGTCCCTCCATCGATGTATTCAAGCTCTCCACCCAGAGGCACGCCATGCGCAATCCGCGTGATCGTCGCCACGCGTTCGCTGATCATTTCGCTGATGTAGTGCGCTGTCGCCTCTCCCTCTACCGTCGGATTGGTGGCCAGAATCAGCTCTGCCGGTTGCAACTGGCTGACCCGTTCGAGCAGCCGGTCGAGCCCTAGCTCTTCTGGCCCAATCCCGTCTATGGGAGACAGGTGGCCGTGCAGAACAAAGTAGCGGCCGCGGAACCCACCCGCGCGCTCGATGGCGAGAATATCGGCCGGTGATTCAACCACGCACAGCAGAGCATCGTCACGCCGGGGATCGGCACAGAAGCGACAGCGGGCCTCTTCGCAGAGGTTCCGGCAGTCTTCACATTCACCTACCCTGTCGACCGCCTCCGCAAGCACCTCGGCCAGCAACTGACCGCCGGTGCGATTGTGCTGGAGGAGATGCAGCACCATGCGCTGCGCACCTTTCGGGCCGACGCCGGGAAGCACTTGGAACGCCTCGATAAGACGGTCGATGAGCGGGCTCATGGCCATCAAAAAGGTAGCTTGTCCAGCGGCAGACCGAGGCCGGCCGCCATACCGGCCATCTTGCTCTGCTGCTCGGCTTCCACCTTGCGTACGGCGTCGTTGCAGGCAGCGGCAACCAGATCTTCAAGAATTTCCTTGTCCTCCCTCAACAAACTGTCGTCGATGCTGACTCGACGCACCTCGTGTCGCCCGTTCATCACCACGCCGACCAGTCCGGCCCCGCTTTCGCCACGAACCTCCATGGAGGCGATCTCGGCCTGAATTTTCTGCATATTTTCCTGCATGGCCTGGGCCTGCTTCATGAAATCGCCAACACCTTTCATGCTGTGTCCTCGCTTGCTGTGTCAGTCACTGGCATCGTCCGCCCCCTTTCGATCAACCAGGGGAGTCTTCAATGGGTCTAACCGAATCGATGCGTCCACCGAACTCGTGGATGAGCGTCTGGACCGTATCATCCGTTGCCAGAGTTTCCTCGGCAGCTCGCTGCAGCGCCACGCGCCGACGCTCCGCGCGCTGCGCGGGCGTTTCCGTCGACAGTTGGCCGACCTCCACGTCTACCTGCACTTCCCGGCCAACGTGCGCCGTCAAAGCCCGGCTGATGGCAGCCACCTGAGCATCGGAGAGCAGTGTGTCGTGAGCCTGATCGAGGCGTAATCGGAAGAGATCGTCACGGTTATCCAGCAGCTCGGAATGTTCAGCGATCATGCGCGCGACGCCGCCAATTTGCAGG
>JAHEEG010000040.1 GCA_024640825.1 Gammaproteobacteria bacterium | reverse complement strand
CACCAGATTCTCCACCACATCGTCCCTGGACAGCCCGGCTAACCCCGCCTGTCCGGAGGACCGAAAAGTTTCCGCCTCGTCCCCTTCAACGTCTATGACCACCGACAGCAGCGCACGCTTAGCGCCGCGGTTGATGGCGCTGACCACGCCGGAAGCTGGAGCGGTGTAAAGCACGCCGTCATTTTTCTTGTCGCTGAACAGGGCCTGACCGAGCTTTACCCGGTCGCCCTCCGCAACCAGCATCGTTGGGCGCATGCCTGGGTAGTCGTTGCCGAGCAGAGCCACGGACCGGACTTCCCCCGCCGCGGACACCACCTGTTCCGGGGCTCCCGCGATGGGCAGATTCAAACCCTTCTTGGTTTTTATCATCGACGGTTACGTTCCTGAAAACGTGATTGCCGGGCGTCACGGCCCGAGACAGACAATTACTAGACGAAATCCTGCCGATGACGATCGCATCGATTGAAAGCCAGATCAGTCAGGGATCTCTAACGGCATTTGGAGGCATTAGCAAAAAACGCTGAGCAGCCTCGGCAGGCCGCCCGAATTATAGAGGGGCGCCGCCATTATGCCAACGCCTGAACCCTCCGACGCGTCAGAAACCCTGGGCTACGACATCTTTGGGCACGAGGGGATAGGAAATCCCGGCGCACTTCTGCAGGATGCGCACCACCTGGCAGGCATAGCCGAACTCGTTGTCGTACCAGACGTAGAGCACAATACGGTTGTCCTTGGCCAGAGTCGCCACCCCATCGACGATGCAGGCATGTCTGTTGCCGACAAAATCCGAAGAGACCACTTCTGTAGACGTGGTGTAGTCGATCTGCCGCTGCAGATCCGAGTGCAGGGCAACGTGCCGCATATACTCGTTGACCTCCTCCGCAGACGTATCGCGAGCGAGCCCAAGGTTGAGGATTGCCAGCGACACGTTGGGCGTGGGCACCCGAATGGCGTTACCCGTGAGCTTGCCCTCCAGTTCTGGCAGCAGTTTCACCACCGCTGACGAGGCCCCCGTCTCTGTGATAACCATGTTCAGCGGCGCCGCGCGTCCGCGTCGATTTTTCTTGTGATAGTTGTCGATGAGGTTCTGGTCGTTGGTGTAGGAATGCACGGTTTCCATGTGGCCGTGCACAATCTCAAACTTGTCGTTGACCGCCTTGAGTATCGGAACGATGGCATTGGTTGTGCACGATGCCGCGGCAATGATGGTGTCGGTCGGCTCGATGTCGTGAGAATTGACGCCGGACACAATGTTTTTGATGTTGCCTTTGCCCGGCGCGGTCAGGATCACCTGGGCCGCCCCCTTGCACTTCAGGTGCTGGCCGAGACCTGCCTCATCCCGCCACGCGCCAGTATTGTCGATGACAATGGCGTCGTGAATGTCGTGCGCTTCATAGTCTACTTCGTCCGGAGAACCAGCATAGATCACCTGAATGACGTTGCCGTTGGCGATGATGCAGCTGTTCTCCTCATCCACTCGCAGCGTGCCCTGAAAACTGCCGTGGACCGAATCGCGGCGCAGCAGGCTCGCCCGCTTCTGCAGGTCGTTTTCGCCCCCTTTCCGAACGACGATGGCACGAAGCCGCAGCTGCTGCCCGCTGCCCGTTTTCTCCACCAGCAGTCGCGCAAGCAGGCGACCGATACGGCCGAAGCCGTAGAGAACCACATCCTGCGGCTTTTCAATGGGCGGCACATGGCGCCCGATCACCTCGGCACATTCCCGGGTGACGAAATCCATTGGTGAAATACCGTTGCCCTCCGACTCCTCCATGAAGCGGGTTGCCAGCTTGCCGACATCTATGTGAGACGGCCCGAGATCCAGCTGGGACAGGGCTTCGAGAATGGGGTAGCTTTCGAATTCGGAGAGTTCGTTCTGCGCCACCTGACGCACGTAGCGGTGCGCCTTCATGATCTGCAGCACGCTCTGATTGTAAAGCGCGCGGCCATAGCAGTAGGTGACGACGTTACTGCGGTAGAGACGGCCGATGATTGGAATCATTGCCTCTGCCAGCGCTTCACGCTCTTTCCAGTCGGGGAAGTAGTCTTCGAGACTCGGTAATGCCACGGTGATTCCTTTTTGTAGCCTCCCAATAAGATAGCTAGGTCAGAGCATCCAGGAAGCTTTGTGGAAGCCGCGTATTATCAGAATATCACTTCGACCCCGCAACCGAATAAGCCAAGCACCTTTTCCCCTTTGTGTGGCGGAGTTGTAAATCAGCGCCAGGCTGCGTTGATCTGGGCCAGGGCCTCGTTACCGGGGCAAAGATCCGCCTCGTCCAGGCTGTTGAGAGGTCGGTTTACCGAGTCCAGCACCTCATGGCAATCGGAGGCATCCGGGTCCACGTACAGCAACCCGGTAACCACCTCCCCTGCGGCCTGGTGTTCCTGAACGTGAGCCAGGGCCGCCACCGGGTCATGGGGGTCATAGGCGCCATCAATTTTGCGCAGGCGCAGCACCGAGCCATCCGGCATTCGCACGTCTTCCATCGTGCCGGGTGCGTAATCGGCGGTAATCTCCTGCTGCGGCAAAAAGTAGTCCGCCATCATGACGCTCTCGCTGTGCGCGCGAACGTGCTCGTAGCTTTTCGTGGAGCCGGTGTGATTGTTGAACGCAACGCAGGGGGAAATCACGTCGATGAACGCGAACCCTCGATGCATCAGACCGGCCTTGATGAGCGGCACCAGCTGTCGTTTGTCCCCCGAGAAGCTGCGGGCAACGAAACTGGCGCCGATTTGCAGCGCCATGCTGACCAGATCGATGGGTGAGTAAAGATTGGGCGCTCCCTTCTTACTGGTGGACCCCTTGTCATTGGTCGCCGAGAACTGCCCCTTCGTCAGGCCGTAAGTCCCGTTGTTGTCCACCACGTAGAGCATGTTGATGCGCCGTCGAACAATGTGCGCAAACTGACCCAGACCAATGGAGGCGGTATCTCCGTCGCCGGAGATCCCGATGCAGTAGAGCTCCCGGTTCGCCAGGTTGGCCCCTGTCGCCACCGACGGCATGCGCCCGTGAACGGAGTTGAAGCCGTGCGAGCGGTTGAGAAAATAGCTTGGCGTCTTCGACGAGCAGCCGATCCCTGAAACCTTCGCAAACCGATGCGGCGGCAGCGAAAGCTCCGCACAGGCGGCCACGATGGCGGCGCTCACGGAATCGTGGCCGCAGCCCGCGCACAGCGTGGATACGGAGCCTTCGTAGTCCCGCCGGGTCAACCCCAGATCGTTGAGGGGCAACAGCGGATGATGAACCTTAGGTTTAGCGACGTACGTCACGACTTGACCTCCGTGAGACGGGGCAATTTGAGCTGTGTGAAGAATCCGGATACCTGGTGCTGAATCGTATCCGCAGAAATGGACAGCCCACCGTAATAACGAACCGAAATCAGTTTCTGAGGGTCGATTTCACCTTCGTTTATCAACAGCGTGCGCATCTGGCCGTCCCGGTTCTGATCAACCACGAACAGCACTTCGTGGCTTTCGATGAACTCGAAGACCTCCTTGCCGAAGGGGAAGGCACGCAGGCGCATGGTGTCCAGCTGGATGCCCTCGTCGGACAGCAGATCCAGGGCCTCGCCCATGGGCAGCGCGCTGGTGCCGAAGTAGATGATGCCCGCCCGCTTGCCTGCCTCCTGAATCTCTGCCCCGGGCACCAGCTTTGACGCGGTCTGCCACTTGAGCTCCAGGCGCTGCATGTTCTGCTCGTAAGCTTCCGGAGACTCGGTGTAGGCGGCGAACTCGTCCCTGGACGTGCCTCGCGTAAAAAAGGCGCCCTTCTCCGGGTGGGTGCCGGGATAGGTGCGATAGCCGATGCCGTCGCCATCAAGGTCGACATAGCGGCCCCACCCCTGAATGTTCTCCAGATCCTCGGCGTCAAGCACCTTGCCCCGGTCATAGCGGCGTGAGTCGTCCCATTCCAGCGCCTCACTGAGATTGTCATTCATGCCGAGCTCCAAGTCGCTCATGACAATCACCGGCGTCTGCAGTCGGTCCGCCAGATCCAGCGCATCCGCACCGAAGTCGAAACACTCCCGGGGTGTTGAAGGAAACAGCAGCACATGTTTGGTGTCCCCATGGGAGGCATATGCGGCGCTGATGAGGTCGGACTGCTGAGTCCGCGTAGGCATTCCGGTGGAGGGCCCGGACCGTTGAATGTCAAATATAACCGCCGGAATCTCAGCGAAATATGCCAGTCCAAGAAACTCACTCATCAGCGATATGCCAGGGCCGCTGGTCGCGGTAAATGAACGGGCGCCGTTCCAGGCTGCCCCGATGACGATGCCGATGGCGGCCAGTTCATCCTCCGCCTGAACGATGGCAAATTTGCGCCGACCACTGTCGCGTTCGATGCGCAATTGGTTGGCGTAGCGCTCGAAGGCTTCCGCAACCGAGGTGGAAGGCGTGATCGGATACCAGGCGCAAACCGTGGCGCCACCATATAGAGCGCCAAGAGCGGCAGCGGTGTTGCCATCAATCATGATTCGATCGCCCAGCATATCCGCGCGTCGCACCTGGAACGGCAGCGGGCTTTCCAGATACTCGCGGGCGTAGTCACGACCGATTTCCAGGGCGTGAATGTTCGGCTTGATCAGCGCATCCTTGCCGGCATATTGGGTGGACACCATGGACGTGATCACCTCGAACTCGATGCTCAACAGCTCGGCCAAGGCGCCCAGATAGGTAATATTCTTGAACAGCCCCCGCTGTTTTGGGTCCTGGAATTCGGAAAGCAGCAGCGTCGAGATGGGAATGCCGATCTCGTTGATGTCGCTGCGGCGAAATTCCCGGGCCAGGGGTTTGCTGTTGTCGTAGACCAGGTAGCCACCCGGGTTGACGCTGGCGACGTCTTCCTCGTAGGTCTCGGCGTTCATAGCCACCATGATGTCGACACCCTCCCGCCTGCCCAGATATCCACGCTCGTTCACACGAACTTCGAACCAGGTGGGAAGGCCCTGAATGTTGGAGGGGAAGATGTTCCGAGTCGCCACAGGGATGCCCATGCGGAACAGGGCTTTGGCAAACATGCCATTGGCACTGGCCGACCCCGATCCGTTCACGTTCGCAAAACGGATGACAAAATCGTTGTAGGTGATGCTCATTCGGCGTAAGAACCCAGTTGCGGAATATGAACGACGGACTTCTGCATGTCCCAGGCATTGGTAGGACAGCGTTCGGCACACAGGCCGCAGTGCACGCAAACGTCTTCGTCCTTGACCATCACCCTGCCAGTACCCAGCTCGTCGGACACATAAAGGTCCTGCTCCAGGTTGGAGGCCGGCGCCATCAGGCGCTGCCTCAGCTCGGTTTCATCAACGTTCTCGGTAAACGAGATGCAATCCATCGGGCAGATGTCGACGCAGGCATCGCATTCTATGCACAGGCGGTCGGTAAAGACGGTCTGAACGTCGCAGTTCAGACAGCGCTGAGCCTCCTGGGCACCGAGCTCGCGGTCGAAGCCCAGCTCGACTTCCATCTTGATATTGCTCAGCGACAGCTTCTTATCGGCGTGGGGCACCAGGTAGCGTTTCGATGGGTCGTGCTCACTGTCGTAGCTCCATTCGTGCATGCCCATTTTCTGGCTGATCAGATTGACACCCTCGGGCGGCCGATCTTTCCTGAGATCTTTGCCCTGACACAACAGATGGATAGAAATGGCCGCTTTGTGCGCGTGCGCCGACGCCCAGATGATGTTTTCCGGCCCGAAAGCAGAGTCGCCGCCGAAGAACACCTTGGGATTGCTGGATTGCAAGGTCTGCTCGTCGAGTACCGGGCAGTCCCACTTGTCAAACTCGATGCCGATATCGCGTTCAATCCAGGGGCAGTGGTTCTCCTGGCCGATCGCCATGAGCACATGGTCGCACTCCATGAAGACGTCCGGCTCGCCGCTGGGCTCGTAGCGTAGTCGGCCGTCGCTGCCTTGCACCGGCTTCACACACTCGAAGACGATCCCTTTGAGACGGCCGTTCTCGTGAACGAACTCCTTCGGCGGTCGATTGTTAATGATCGGGATGCCTTCGCCCATGGCATCTTCCTTCTCCCACTCTGAAGCCTTCATGACCTCGAAAGCCGAACGAACCACCACGCTGACCGACTCTGCCCCCAGGCGCTGGGCCGTTCGGCAGCAGTCCATGGCCGTGTTGCCGCCGCCCATGACGATGACCTTGCCCGTGATCTCGGTGGTGTGGCCAAAGGCCACGCTGGACAGCCAGTCGATGCCGATGGAGATGTGCTGATCTACTTCCTGGCGTCCCGGCAATTCGAGGTCACGCCCGCGGGGTGCCCCGGTACCGATGAAATAGGCATCGAAGCCCTCATCCAGCATCGCCTTCATACTGGCGACTTCGTGGTCGAAGTGGCACTCGACACCCATGTTGAGAATGATTTCCACCTCCTCATCGAGCACTTCGACCGGCAGCCGGAAAGCGGGTATCTGCGAGCGCATGAAGCCGCCCCCGGCACTTTCTTTCTCGAACAGATGCACTTCGTAACCGAACGGGAGAAGATCCCTAGCGACCGCCAGCGAAGCCGGCCCGGCACCGAGCAGCGCGACGCGTTTGCCATTCTTTTTTTCCGGTACCCGGGGCAGGTAGGCACCGATATCACCCTTGTTGTCCGCGGCAACCCGCTTAAGACGGCAGATCGCTACCGGCTTCTCTTCTGTTCGGACTCGCCGGCACGCGGGTTCACAGGGCCGGTCGCAGGTACGGCCGAGAATGCCGGGGAACACGTTGGAATCCCAGTTGAGCATGTATGCTTCGGTATACCGTTCCTGGGAGATAAGGCGGATGTATTCGGGAACCGGCGTGTGCGCGGGGCAGGCCCACTGGCAATCCACTACCTTATGGAAATAGTTGGGGTCGAGAATATTCGTGGGTTTCATTCGTGCAGCGACCCGCCCGACAGCAGGGCTGTCAGCCAGGAACTCTCCTCCTCTAACGAAAAACTCCAAAGCGCCTTGCCTGGGGTGCAAAACCACCTGACAAAAACGCCGGCTCTAAAGCTCTTTTTGAACTTTAACCCTATGTTGCTGGCCTGCCAAGCCGGCCGGGGCTGCCCGAAAGGCCGGGGAAGCGGGCCAGAACGTCCATACCGAGCAAACCGTCGGCCCCTGGTGGGGCCTGCTCGAGCACAAGTACATCCAAATATGGGAGCCGGAGCTGTCCCACCTGAACATCTCTGACACGGTGAACCTCGGCGCTTATGGTTCCCGCCGCGGTACGAACCTGAACGCTTTGCTTCGTCGATACAGATCCCAGGGCGCTGGCCGCTGACCTGGAGATAGCACTGGTACTGGCCCCCGTATCCACCAGCAGGCGCAGCGGCCGTCCGCCTGCGGAGACCTCCACGTGCATGGCCTGATCCTCCCACTGAACCGGCAGACCGCTTCGCGCCAGGTCCAGCTCCGCTTCAAAATCGCTTCGCGCTTCGGGCGTGACGCCAACCAGCCCCATGACCTGCACCACCCCTTCAGCCTCGTCAAATCGGCCTGCCTGCAGCAGCCAACGCGCCAGTTGCAGGCGATGGCCGTCGAACCCCGGATCCTCGCGGCTGAGGTGTTCGAAGAATCGAATGAGTCCCGGCAGATTCTGCTGAGCGGCGAGCTTTGATTCATGAACGTTCACCAGCAGCCGCAGCGCATCCCGGATGCGTTGAATCGACACCGCCTCGTCGGCAAATTGCAGCGCTGCCAGCAGCGGGTCTATCGCGTCTAGCAGTCGGCCCTGCATCTGCAGAACGTCGCTCTGCAGCAGGCGGGCCTCGAGATCGTGGGGATTACGCCCGATGTAGGCGAGGAGCAGATCCAGAGCCCGGTTCTGATCGCCAGATCGCGCCCAATCGCCCACCTGATCCAACAGTCTCATCCTGGCCTGATCCGCCTCCCGCTGGCGCCGCTGGCGGTCGAGAGCGTCGATCCTGTCCAGAAGCGCCTCCCAGCTGCCTGCAGGGAGTTCTTCCGTCAAGCTCGGTGTTGCAGAGCCAGGGGTGCTATCCAGAAGGAGGGATCCGAATTCGCGAGACACGGGCGCTGCCTCCCGGTGAATTTCGGGGCCAGGACCGGAAGTCCGTTCAACGGTCGCCTGATAGCGGCCGACCCACCAGCCGGCGGCAAACACCAAAACCAGAGTGACCATCCACAACAGGTGGTTCACGACTCACTGACTCCTGCCACGCATCCCCGTAGAATACGCCACCCGGAACCGTCGCTTCGAGCAGCACACAGCTCCGATTTAAAACATGACAGCATCGCACAGCCCCTATGAACCGCCAGCAGCGCCGGGCTCCGGCCAGCGCAGCCAGTGGCGCACGCTACATGACGCAGCGGCAACGCTGGCAACGGCACGCGCCGCGGCAGCGCACCCAGGCCTCACCCTGGTCGTGACCGCCAGCACGGCAGACACCCAGCGCTGGCAGGACGAACTGGAATTTTTCGGTGCGGGGCTGACCACGCTGCGATTTCCAGACTGGGAGACCCTCGCCTACGACGCCTTTTCCCCACATCAGGACATCGTTTCAGAGCGCCTGGCGACGCTGAGAAGGCTGCGCGATCTCCACGGACAGCCGGAAGGGGCGACCGTTCTGGTGGTGTCCGTGCAGACCCTGTTGCAGCGGATCGCACCGCTGAGCTACATCGACGGCCACAGCATGGCGCTGGCCGTGGGCCAGGCGTTTCAAATAGACCGGGAGCGAAAACGGCTGGAGGCAGCCGGTTACCAGGCCGTGGATACCGTGACCAGCCACGGAGAGTTCGCCGTCAGGGGCTCACTGATGGACATATTCCCAATGGGTCTGGCCGAGCCAGTGCGGGTGGATCTGTTTGACGATGAGGTGGAGAGCCTGCGCACCTTCGATCCGGATACCCAGCGCACCCTGGAACGGCTGGAGCAGTTGGCCCTGCTGCCTGCGAAAGAATTCCCCCTGGACAGCGCGGCCATCGGTCAGTTTCGAGACCGCTGGCACAACACCTTCAACGTCGACGTCCGCCGATGCAGTGTCTATCAGGATGTCAGCGAGGGAATTCCCCACCCGGGCATCGAGTACTACCTGCCTTTCTTCTTCGATCAGCTGGCGAGCCTGTTCGACTACCTTCCGTCCGGTACTCTCATCGTCGAAGATGCCGAAATCGACGCCTCTGCAGCCCATTTTCTGGAAGATGTGCAAAGACGCTACGACAGTCTCGCCCACGACGTGGAGCGCCCGTTACTGCCGACGACGGAACTGTATCTACGCGTTGACGAGCTCAACACGGCACTGAATCGATGCGGAAGGATTCAGCTCAATCGATCCGGCCGACACGCGCTGACATTCGCTTCTGCGCCGCTTCCCAGCCTGGAAGCTAACGTCCGGGCGAAGCAGCCCGCCGAGCCGCTACTCACCTACCTGAGGGCGCATCCGGGCCGCGTGCTGTTCGTCGCTGACACGGCGGGGCGTAGGGAAGTATTCGGCGACTTTCTTGCGCGCGCCGGAATCAGACCGGCAGACGTTTCGGGTCTGAACGCCTTTCTCGATTCCGACCTGCAGACGGGCATCACCATTGCTCCCTTGAGTCGAGGCCTGTCGCTGGGCGATTTCAGCCTGATCACCGAAAGCCAGGTATTCGGCCATCAGGTTCGCGAGCGGCGTGGCCGAGCATCCCGGGTACTGGACCCCGAGCAGATAATCCGCAACCTGACCGAACTGCACGTCGGCGATCCGGTGGTTCACGTGGAGCACGGCATTGGTCGCTACCATGGCCTGCAGACGCTGGAGATAGACGGCACGCCCAACGAGTTCCTGACGCTGGAGTATGCGGAGAATGCGACGCTCTACGTGCCGGTAACCTCTCTGCACCTGATCAGTCGCTACTCGGGCGCCAACCCGGAACAGGCGCCACTTCACAGACTGGGTTCGGACCAGTGGGAAAAGGCCAAACGTCGGGCCGCAGAGAAAGCTTACGACGCTGCCGCCGAGCTGCTGAGCATCTATGCACGACGAGAAGCAAGCGCGCGCTTCCGGTTCTCGCCTCCGGGCGAAGAATACCGGCGCTTCGCCGACCAGTTCGCCTTCGAAGTGACCGCGGATCAGCAGCGGGCCATCGACGAAGTAATCGAGGATCTCTGCTCTGAGCGGGCGACAGACCGGCTGATCTGCGGTGACGTGGGTTTCGGCAAGACCGAAGTGGCGATGCGCGCTGCCTTCCTGGCAGTCCTGAGCGGGAAGCAGGTGGCCGTGCTGGTGCCAACGACGCTGCTCGCCGAGCAGCACCAGGAAAGTTTCCGCGATCGCTTTGCCGGCTGGCCGGTGCAGATCGAGGCGATCTCGCGACTCCGTACCGACGCCGAGATCGCCGAGATCGGCGACAGGCTGACCCGCGGCAAAGTAGACATCGTCATCGGCACCCACAAACTGCTTGGGCTGGGCGGGGCGTTCCACGATCTGGGCCTGGTCATCATCGACGAAGAGCATCGTTTCGGCGTGCGTCAGAAAGAGCGGCTGAGGGCCCTCAGGGCTGAGGTGGACGTGCTCGCTCTGACTGCCACCCCCATCCCCCGAACGCTCAATATGGCCATGACCGGCATGCGCGATCTGTCGATCATCGCGACCCCGCCGGCGCGTCGTCTGTCCATCAATACTTTCGTCATGGAAAAACGCCGCCCGGTGATTCAAGAGGCCATGAGTCGAGAGCTGATGCGGGGCGGCCAGGTGTTCTACGTGCACAACGAGGTGAAGACCATCGAAGCGGTGGCGGCAGAGCTTGTCGAGCGGCTGCCGGAAGCGCGCATCGGTGTCGGTCACGGGCAGATGCCAAAGCGCGAACTGGAGCAGGTGATGAACGACTTTTATCACCGCCAGCTGAACGTACTGGTATGCACCACGATCATCGAGACCGGTATCGACATTCCCAACGCCAATACCATGATCATCGACCGCGCGGACCGGCTTGGTCTCGCGCAGCTGCATCAGCTCCGGGGCCGGGTCGGCCGCTCTCACCGCCAGGCCTATGCTTACCTGTTGACACCACATCCGAAGGCAATGACGGTAGACGCAAAAAAGCGCCTCGAAGCCATCGAGGCTGCGGGCGAGCTCGGTGTGGGCTTCACCCTTGCAACCCACGATCTCGAGATCCGCGGGGCCGGCGAGTTGCTGGGCGAAGAACAGTCCGGCCAGATAGAATCGGTAGGGTTCGCGCTCTACACGGAGATGCTTGACCGCGCGGTTCAGGCAATCCGCGACGGCAAGGCCCCGAATCTCGACGCCCCGCTGGACCCGGTTAGCCAGGAAGTGAATCTCCACGTAGGCACGCGCATACCGGACAGCTATCTGCCCGACGTGCATGCTCGCCTGATCCTCTACAAGCGAATTGCCAATGCACCCGACGAGGAAGAGCTCGGCAACCTTCAGTCGGAAGTGATCGATCGCTTCGGACCATTGCCTGAGCCCCTGAAGCAACTGCTGCGGGTAACCGCGTTGAAGCTGAGGATGCAGGCGATCGGCGTGCTGAAATTGGATCTGGGAAACGCGGGGGGGCGCATGGAATTCAGCGCCGAAACACATGTGGACCCGCTGCGCGTGGTGCACCTGGTCCAGGAACAGCCCGCCACGTACCGATTGGACGGCGCCACGCAGCTGAGATTCACACGAGAACTGCCGACGTTTGAAGACCGAATGCGCTTCGCGCACGAATTGCTGGACCTGCTTACCCCGGAGGAAGAAATGCAAAAGGTGGCCCAGGCATGAAGACCATGGGAAGCATCGACGCCGCGCGCCATGGCCGCAACCTGGTAGGTGGGATCCTGCTGGCGGTTCCCGCCCACGCGCTGGCGGCGACGGACGCCGACGTGGAGGCAGTGAGAGACCAGATGAAGCAGGACTGGTTCTACACGGAAGTCATCATTTTCCAGCGTCCCGCAGTCATGGAATTTCTTTCGGAGGAAGCACTGGTGACCCAGGACGCGGCGGGATTCCCGGGCGCGCTGGAATCTTTTCTGCCCGGCCCCGAAGGCCTGCGGCCGGCATTCCCAGTCGAACCCACCACTGACGGATGCCAGGCTTTCGGGCGCTCAGAGCCCCAGGACCGAGAGCCGCAGGCTACAGATTCCCTGGCGGGGACCGACGAAGATGAGGCCGTCGACGCCAGCGCGCAACCGGCGAACGAGGCAGAGCCGGATGTGGCGGGACTGCTGCCGGTGCCACCAACGATGCCGCGGCTGGGCCCGGATCCCGTCGTGGATTTTCTCCGGGCGGTCTCCGAGTTCGAAGCAGAGCTGGCGACGCAGAATCCCGCGCTCTTCGCCCCGGACCGGCTGACCATGAGCCAGGAAGCGGCCCGCATCCAGGGCGACCGCCGATACCAGGTGCTGTGGCACGGCGGCTGGCTGCAGCCGATACCGGCGCGCAAATCCCCGGCGCCGCTGCTGCTGCAGGCTGGCCAACGCGACGGCGAGCGCTATCAGCTTGAGGGATCCATGGATGTTACGCTCGGCCGCTACCTGCACTTCCATACCCGGCTGTTTTATACGGAGCCTTTGCTCGGCGCCGATCCCGTGCAGAAACCGCTGAACCCGGCCGGCGATGCCTCGGTTACGACGGTCGACCCAGCGGATCCGTATGTGCAGAGCGACCAGTCTGCAATGGCATCCTCTCTGAACCCTGCCCGGCCGCCATATATGGTGATGGAGGAGAGCCGCCGCGTGCGCAGCGGCGAGCTGCACTATCTGGATCATCCGAAGCTGGGCGTGCTGGTGCGCATCGAGCCGGTAGCAGTACCGGACGCCCTAGTGCGCGCCTACCTCGCGCTGGAAGAAGACTCGGAGTAGCTGCTCTACCCGCCGCATACCCTCGCGGCTCACTGCGGCGATCACCTCCAGATCAATGGCGTTTTCCGCCCGGCCGGCGGCAGGATTGACCACCAGAGCAAGACTGCCGTAAGCGAGCCCCTTTTCACGCGCCAGCGCTGCTTCCGGCATAGCCGTCATCCCGACAAGCGTACAGCCATCCCGGTCCATTCGGTCGATCTCTGCCGCGGTCTCGAAGCGCGGGCCCTGAGTGCACCCGTAAACACCGCCGTCCACCAGCTCGATACCGGCCAGGGAAGCTGCAGCCAGCAGCCGCTGTCTCATTCCCGCGTCAAAGGGGTCTGAAAATTCGACGTGCAGCAGCTCGGCAGCGTCGGCGAACGTGTGCTCCCTGCCCCAGGTATAGTCGACGATCTGGTGTGGCACCACGATGGCGCCGGCCGCGGCCGGTGGGTGTATGCCACCGACCGTATTCAGGGCCAGTATTCGGCGCACCCCCAACTGACTCAATACGTCCAGATTGGCGCGGTAATTGACCAGGTGCGGAGCCAGGTGATGTGGTACCCCATGCCTCGCGAGCACCAGCACCTCGACCCCCTCGATGTCGCCGACACGCGGCGCTTCCGAAGGCGTGCCGTAACGGGAATGGGGGCAGGTGACAGGGGCAAAACCCGTGGCAAACTCCAGGCCCGCCGACCCACAGATTATGGCGAATTCGGTCATTCAGGAAGATTCCAAATCTTCGGGCAGCGCGTAGATGGCGGGCAAATTCCGCCAGTAACCCTGAAAGTCCATACCGCAGCCGAACAGATAGCGATCCGGGCAGCTGAGCGCTGAAAAATCGATGCGCAGCGGGCGGGGCGCGTCGACCTGCTTGTTCACCAGCACCGACGTCAAAACACGGCCGGCGCCCGCCTGCTCTGCCCATGCAACGATCGCTGCAAGGGTATCGCCTCGATCGAACACGTCATCCACGAGCAGCACCGTCCGCCCAGTGAGCTCGTAGTCGGGCTGATTGAGCCAGCTCAGCGCCCCACCGCGGGTCCCCGCGCCATAGCGCGCCACATGGACATAGCCGAGCTGCAGCGGAAAGGACAGGCGCTTCAACAGTTCCGCCCCGTAAGGCAGACCACCATTCATGACCACCAGCAGCAGGGGGTTGTCGGCAGAGATCGCCAGTGACAGCCGCACGGAAACCCGATCAATGGCGCGCTGCACCTCGGCAACGTCCACCAGCACTTCGGCCCGGTGGCGCGCCGCTATTACCGCAGGAGGAACGTCGGGCATTTCCACCAGCGACGTGGTCAAGCTTCCTCCGGCGCAACATGCAACGTTTGAGTGGGAAAGGCGATCTGCGCGCCGTGACTGGCAATGATCTCCGCGATCTTGAACAGCACGTCCTGCTTG
Organism: Gammaproteobacteria bacterium; assembly: GCA_024640825.1. Classification (GTDB taxonomy): domain Bacteria; phylum Pseudomonadota; class Gammaproteobacteria; order Pseudomonadales; family Azotimanducaceae; genus UBA7803. Next base: position 11,101 of record JAHEEG010000040.1, on the reverse strand, counting down.
ATAGCGTGGAATTCCGCCCAAACCGTGGTCTTCGTGAAGGTGTAGACAAAGAAATCCAGGGACGAGGCGCCGAACTTGTTGAAGTTGACCATTAGCGTGCGCGACTGATCGATGTCCGGGTGATTTTTCAGCATGGCATCGACGTCGGCAACGACTCCGGGAAGCACCGCTACGTCGTCGTAACGCAGGCCGACCGTCTCGTAGATGCGCCGATTCAGCATGCGTGACGGATTCTCAACAGCAATGGTGCTGAATACAGCGTTCGGCACGTAAAGCGGTCGCTGGTCGAACGTACGAATCCGAGTCAGCCTCCAGCCGATTTCTTCCACCGTGCCCTCGATCTCCTGATCTGGAGATCGCACCCAGTCACCGACCGAAAAAGGCCGATCCAGAAAAATCATCAGAGCACCAAAAAAGTTGGCCAGCGTATCCCGGGCGGCAAAGCCGACGGCTATGCCGCCGATGCCGCCGAATGCCAGCACGCCGGATATGCTGAAGCCGAGGTTCTGCAGCACCATGAGCACGCCGGTAATGATCACCGAGGCGCGCAGCAGCTTGCCGACGGCGGCCGCCGTCGTGCGGTCCACAGGCTTCGCCCGATACGAGGGATCGGCAACGTGCGCTTCGACGAAACGAATGAAACGGACCGCGAACCATACCAGCAGCCCGATGATCGCAACCTGGCGTATCTCATCGACGTATTCGAAAATGTCCGCTGGTGCGTTTCCACCCACCAGCGCCGCCGCCCAGCCAATGCCGATGACCCAGATGGCGAAACCCAGTGGGCGACGCGCCGCTTCCAGCAGCGCGTCATCGTAAAGGTTGTGGGTTTTCTCGGACTGCCGGGCGAGACGTCTCATGAGGATCCTGGCAAGCAGATGCACCAGCGCGGTGCCAAGCACCACACCGAACACTTCCAGAACCCACCTGTGGGTTGTCAGAGTTTCGATCAGTTGTTCCATTACTGCTCAGCGATCTGGTTCAGAAATAGCGGGTAAACTCCAGCTGCAGATAATCGTCCTGCTGAAGCGCGGCGAACCTGGAAAGATCCCGCAGGTTCTCGTCGAGCGTGGCTTCGGGATTCGCCGAGGGGACGCCGCCAAAGACCCGGCCTTCGAGAAGCAGCATCCAGGACGCGCCCAACTGGCGACTGGCTTCAAGGCTCAACACGTACTCGTCCGAGTCCGTATCCCAGATGACGCCCAGCAGCGCCTGGGTGTCTGCAACATCGTTGAGAGTCCAGCGAGCGCCCAGCGCAAGGTCCCCTTCGAAAAAGGTATTGTAAGCGTCCTCCCCCCGCTCGTCGTAAATGTATTCCATGATGAGCCCGAGATCGGCCCGGGAACCAAGAGCGCCTACCAGCGTCCGTTCGAAGCCGCCGGTAGCCGAGGCGTAGCGATCGCCATCGCCGCTGCGCGTTATAGCTTCGAGCTTGAACAACCAGTCGCCGAATATCGCCTGCCCGTCGAACCCCGTCTGGTCGATGACCCGGTAAACGGGCCGCAGCGCGAGATCGCCGTTGCCCTTGACCGAAAGTTCAAACCCCGGATCGCGACCGGTGCCCGAGAAATGATAGAGCCCGAAATTCAATGGCCCCCAATGGTGAGACCAGCGGACGGCGCCATCAATTCTCTTGTCCCGGGCGCCCGACTCGTAGATGGGCCTGTCCACGTCCACGGGTATGACGGGGCGCAGTCGACCATCACGACCCGGAAAAGTGCGCTCACGGAAACCGGTGAGCATGAATAGGTCGACGATGCCCCAGTCGCGAATCAGCGACAGGTGGGCCATGGGCTGACCGAGCTTATCCTCACCGTCGATATCCTCTACCAGATCCGTCTGATTGATGATGTCCGATAGATGATAGAACTCGGTGACGCCCCAGAACACCTGCTTGAAGCCGAGATGCAGTTCCCAATCGTCAGCCACACGGCTCCAGAACAGCTCCCGCAGGTCGAAATGGGTGCGCTCGTCGTCTCTCGAGTCAAGGCGCATGAACGGACTGAACGTCAGGCTCTGGCTCTCATCGTCCCAGGCGCGATAGAAATCCACCCGGGCGCTGAGTGAAGGCTGAAACCGGCTTTGTCCTTCGAGACCCCGGTCGAAGTACGAGCGGGTCTGCAGGCCAAGGTCCAGATCGGTTCGGGTGACCGTGGGTCGTGCGCCAGGCTCAAAGCCTCCGCCCGCAGATCCGTAACTGAGCCCTCCCATGTCCACCGGCGTGCCCGGCGAATCCCCGGCGGTCTCGGGCTTTTCAGATCGTCCGGCTTTCTGTGCGAACCCACCAGATACAGCGCCCGCCTCCGAGGAAGTCACGGTATCGGCATGAGAGAGCGTCCCCCGAGAGCGCCAGTAGGAAATATCGTTGGCCTCCGCAAGCCCCCTGAGGCGGGTATCCTCGCGCGGCGCCAAGGCTGCCGAGCGAACCCTGTACCAGAGCCCGTCGTCAGCATGTACGCGCTCCACCTCTACGCGGCGACCGAAAAGGTCAGAAAGCCTGCCCGCCCAGTTTTCCGCGTTCTCTTCGCTGCGAAAGCTGCCGAATACCAGGCGATCGCCGCTGGCGGCCACCGCAGGTCCGTATGCTGAGGCCAGCAGCACGGTCACTGCGAGCCACAGCGTCACTAAGGGCTTCCCGCAGGTCAACCGCATTACCGTGCCCTCAACAAGCTGTTGGTGGAGAAATCCCTGTCTGCGGAGAGACCGGTAGCGAAGCGATAGTCGCGCCACCGAAGCTCAGTGCTCTTCCCGGTCTGCAGATTCTCCATGTGCATGCGCGCGGCTTTCCAGAACCGATCCTCATGGAGCGCGTAATCGTCGACCGTCAGCACCTTGAGGGGTCGACGGGCACGATCGAAATACTCGATGCGCTGAACCCGCAGCGCATCGTGGTCCAACAGCACCTCCTGCCGCGAGTATCCCGAATACTGGTCCAGGGGAACCCGTTGCACTCGAAAGCAGGTGCGCGAACCACAGTCTTCGCTGCCGAGCAACTGGTAGTCAAACTTTTCGACCTCCTGCAGCGCCATGTCTTCGTAGGCGAACTCGCTGCTCAAGAACGGCCCGGATTTGTTACGGGAGGCGATCTTTTTGACACGTGCGTGCGCAGGCAGATACAACCACTGATCATCCGGTGCCGCTTTGTGGCTGTAGCTCAGCAGCGCCGTGCCCCGTATGGCTTTGGGCGTATCGAAAACCACCAGCAGACGATCGCCATCATTTTCCATTTCCAGCTGGCTGATCTGCAGATCTCGACGACTTTCACTGCCGCGCCGGTCCCGCAGCACCATCTGCAGATTCACCTGCAGGTCCTGATAACCGGAGTCCAGCCGATCCTTCTCCCTGAAAATCAGGGTACCCTGGTCGATCGCCGTCAGCGTATCGAACCCCGGAGGAAACGACGGAACCTCTGCATTTGCGCCTGCCCAGATCAGGCTGAGCAGCGCCAGCAAACATCGACAATCCAAATTCGACCACTCCCGCCTGGTGGGCACCGATGTTATGCAGCCGACTGGAGCTGTGCAAACCCTGACTTACCTGTATATACTTTCAGATAACTGTATATTCAACCAGGCATGCAATGCAGAATTTGACCTCCCGACAGGCCCAGGTCCTCGACCTGATCAAGCGTCACATCGATGATACCGGCTATCCACCGACCCGGGCCGACATTGCTCAGGAACTGGGCTTCAAGTCACCCAACGCCGCGGAAGAACACCTCAAAGCGCTTGCCCGCAAGGGGGCCATCGAGATGATCCCGGGCACGTCCAGGGGCATCCGGCTGCCGGAAGAAACGGGCTTGCCAGTAGTGGGCCGGGTCGCTGCTGGCAGCCCGATCCTGGCGGAAGAGCACATCGAGAGCCGAGTGAACATTCCCGCCGGATTCTTCCGACCCCGGGCCGATTTTCTTCTCAAGGTACGTGGCGACAGCATGTGTGAGATCGGCATCATGGATGGCGACCTGCTCGCCGTCCACAAGACGCCGGAGGCGGCAAACGGACAGATTGTGGTTGCCCGAATCGACGATGACGTTACGGTAAAGCGGTTTCAGCGCACCCGTCAGCGTAACAAGATTCTCCTGCTGCCAGAAAACGCCAACTATCAGCCCATTGAGGTCGACCTGGCGGAACAGGCTTTTCAGATTGAAGGGCTCTCCGTTGGCGTGATTCGACAGAGCGTATAAGAAGGCGAGATCGGCGTTGGATTATTTTCTAACTAAATCAATGGATTATTGGGGAATCTTCCGACTCTTTCTGAGCCACTTCCACCGCCTCATCTTCAAGAAACTCGGTGGCTGCATCAATCATGGCTTCCGCCACGCCGACAAGATCCCGACCCAGCATGTCTCGCACCTCGTTGGAAAAGCGGATGCGGACCAGCGGCTCTTCAGCGGCTTCGGTATCTGCTTCACGCAGAACCACGTCACCATTAGCCAATTCGGTGATTTCCAGTAATGTACTCATGCACTCCTCTGAATGGGCGGTGCCGGGCTGAGCTGAACCAGCTTCACGCGCGCCGTTTTTTCGGGCTCTTTGCGGCGGATTTTCCGGTGCCTGAGGTCTTCTTTCGACCCTTGCCGGCGGTAGATTTGCTGGCAGAAGAATTGTCTTCTTCTATCCACCGACCGTCTTTGTAAGTGGCCCGCCAGCCCGTCGCCTTACCTTCCTCCTCAGACTGTACATACTGCTGCTTCTCTTTGCGACTGAAACGGATCACCGCGGGACGCCCTTTCTTATCCTGCTCGGGCGCCTCGAGAAGATAGCTGAATTTCGGATCCAGCTCGTTGGCATGAGGTTTCAACTCCCGCACCAAGGGCGCGCGGGTCTCTCGATTACGGGGAAACTGGCTTGCGGCCAGAAAAAGCCCGGATGCGCCGTCCCGCAGCAGGTAGAAATCGTCCACCTTCTCGCAGCGTAGCTCCGGCATGGGCACGGGGTCTGCCTTGGGCGGCGCAGGCTCGCCGCTGCGCAGCAGCTTGCGAGTGTTCTTGCAGTCTTCAGACGTACAGCCAAAGTACTTCCCAAAGCGTCCCGACTTGAGCTGCATGTCCGCGCCGCATTTATCACATTCGATGACCGGACCTTCATAGCCTTTGATCCGGAACTGACCCGCCTCCACTTCGAAACCTGGACAGTCAGGATTGTTCCCACAGATGTGCAGTTTGCGCGTTTCGTCAATCAGATAGCCGTCCATGGCTGTGCCGCATTTACCGCACCGATGTTTCGCCCGGAGCAGGCGCGACTCACCCTCGGCGTCCTGATCTACGTCGACCACCTCGTCCCCGGATATCAGGTTCACCGTATTCGTACATCGTTCTTTGGGCGGCAGGCCGTAGCCCGAGCAGCCGAGGAACACCCCAGTGCTGCCATTACGAATCTGCATGTGCCGCCCGCAACGCTGACAAAGCACGTCCGTATCCGTTGGCTCGTTGCGCCGCATGCCCCGTTTCGGGTCTTTCGCCTTGCCAATCTTGGTGCTGAAATCGCCGTAGAACTCGTTAAGAACGCCCCGCCAGTCGGCTTCGCCCTCGGCCACCTGGTCGAGTTCCTGTTCCATTTGGGCGGTGAATCCATAGTCCATGAGATTGTCGAACTGCTCCAGCAGCCGATCGGTCACGAGCTCACCGATTTTCTCTGCGTGAAACCTCCGGCTGCGCAGCGTGACGTAGCCGCGATCCTGAATCGTGGAGATGATGGCCGCATAGGTCGATGGTCGCCCTATTCCGCGCTTCTCGAGCTCGCGAACCAGGCTCGCCTCGCTGAAGCGCGGCGCAGGTTTCGTGAAGTGCTGAATCGCTTCCACATCTTCCAGACGCAGGCTTTCGCCCACGGCAAAATCCGGCAGCGGCGTGTCTTCTTCCTTGCGGGAGGAGCCCGTACTTGGGGCCGCCCCCCCGGAATCGGCGCTCTTAGCCGCTTTATCCTCCGCCTTTCCGCCTGCTCTCTCCACAAGAGGCACCCGGGTATAACCATCAAACTGGAGGATCCGGCCACGAATCTTCAGCTCGAACTCTCCCGCCTCAACCAGCACTGTGGTGCTCAGATATTCCGCGGGCGGCATCTGACAACGCAGAAACTGAGCCCAGATCAGCCGATACAGGCGCACCGCGTCGTCCTCCATGCCCTGGAGCATCTCGGGGCGGGTGCCGACATTCGATGGCCTGATGGCCTCATGCGCCTCCTGAGCGTCGGCTTTGCTCGTGTATACGTTAGGCTTTTCCGGCAGGTAACGATCGCCAAAGTCCTTTTCTATGCGCTCCCGGCAGGCGGCGACCGCATCAGCGCTGAGATTCGTGGAATCGGTGCGCATGTAAGTGATATATCCAGCTTCGTAAAGCCGTTGCGCCATGGTCATTGTTTTCTTGACGCTGAAGCTCAACCACGTGCTGGCCGCCTGCTGCAACGTTGACGTGATGAAGGGCGCGGAGGGACGCGTCTTGGTAGGTCGATCTTCGCGGCTCTTAACGGTGAATGCACGCTGACGCAGCCGCTCCATGGCAGCCTCGGCATCGGCGCCGTTACCGGGCCGGAAATTTTCTTCGCCATCCTTAACGACCTGAAATCGCAGCGCGCCCTCTTCTCCGGCCCGGGCCAGATCCGCAAAGCCCTCCCAATATTCCTCCGGAACGAAAGCGCGAATTTCCCGCTCCCGATCTACTACGAGACGCACGGCCACCGACTGTACCCGACCGGCAGACAGGCCTCGGGCCACCTTCTCCCATAACAGCGGAGAAAGCTCGAAACCAACCACCCGGTCGAGGAAACGCCGGGCCTGCTGAGCATTGACCCGATCCATATCCAGCTCCCCTGGATCGGAGAAGGCTTCCTGAATGGCTTTTCGCGTGATCTCATTGAAGACGACGCGGCGATACCTGGCGGGATCGCCGCCAATGGTTTCGCGCAGGTGCCAGGCAATGGCTTCCCCTTCCCGATCGAGGTCCGTTGCCAGGTATACGGCGTCTGCCTTCTCCGCAAGCTTCGCCAGCTCGTCTACCACCTTTTCCTTGCCGGGGAGTACCTCATACTCTGCCGCCCAGTTGGCTTCCGGATTCACGCCCATGCGCTTGATCAGCTGCGCTCTGGCCCGGGCCTTCTTATATTCGGCCTTCTGCTCCGGCGACAGTTTGCGGGTCTTCGCCGCCTGCTGGGCTCGCGCCTTCGGGTCCGCGCCTTTGCCGCCGACCGGCAGATCACGGATGTGACCGACGCTGGATTTGACAATGTAATCCTTGCCCAGGTAGCGGTTGATGGTTCGCGCCTTGGCGGGCGACTCAACGATGACGAGGGAACGTCCCATGGGGCTCCAGAGGTTGAATTTGGGCGCCGTTATAAGGCGAGCCAGAAACAGGTGTCAAATTTTTCCTTCTTCTGCTTCCGCCTCGAGCTTAAGCTCGAGCGCCTCCAGAGCTTGTGAGCCAGCGGCCAGCAGGCGCGCAATATCGGTGACTTCGGCGGTGCCGTTGCCGGGGCTTTCCATCCAGTACGCACTGAGCTGACGATCCTCGCATTCCAGAGCCAGAACGTCTTCGGCCAGACCGGCCAGAAGCGGGCCCAGCACCTCTAGCGAAGCCTCGAGCTGCGGGTGCTGGGGTTTCTTACCAATCTCGAAGGCCCAGCCAGGCAGCGCCTGTATGCCCCGGCCATTGCGCAGCAACCGCCACGCGGGCAGGTGTCTCAAGCGGCGCGGCAGTGGCCACTGATAGACGGCGAGTTCCTGAACCGGCTGGAGCACTCGCCCACCCGCGGTGACTCGCTCCTCCGGCAACGGGTCGACCTTGGGCAGGCGACGCATCTCCACGGTCATTCCTTCCTGCCTGGCCCGCTGGCGCATCGCCGTCAATCGACGATCCCGCTTGCTCGGCACAAGCCAGAGAATGGGGCCGAAGGCTGCGAGCAGAACAACCAGAATTATCAGCCAGGTCATGGGACTTACTCCGTCTTGTGGGGGTTCCACAATCTGTGTATCGTCGCCTCCAACAGACTCGCAGGCAACTCGCCGGCATCTCTACGCTGGCAACGCTGGCATCTAGAGGGGGATCATGTCTGACTACGGCCGTATCATGCTTGCAGTGGATCTCACCGAAGAATCCAAAGCGGTCGCCGATCGGGCCAGAAAGCTAGCTCATGCTTTCGACGCCGAACTCCACGTGGTACATGTCATAGAACCGCTGAGCCTTGCGTATGGCGGCGATATACCCATGGATCTGTCCACCGTTCAGGACCAGATTCACGAGCAGGCCAAATCCCATCTCGCCGAATTCGCAGCCGCCCTGGGCATATCAGCGGAACGACAGCATCTCATTTTCGGACGGCCTGAGAGCGAAATACATCGAACGGCGGAAACCGTTGGCGCGGACGTTATCGTAGTCGGCAGCCATGGTCGCCATGGCCTCGCGCTGCTGCTCGGCTCCACCGCCAACGGCGTGCTTCACGGCGCCACCTGCGATGTTCTCGCGGTGCGGGTGGGAATCCCGGAAAAAACCGAAGACTGACCCACGCTACCCTGGTATTCCATGCGCCGGAACGAGCTCAAGCTCACCTTTGTGCTGTGCTTCACCTTGAGCGCGAGCACAGGCGCGGGCGCGGCTTCGGCCGACGAGCCATCGGGATTGTATGAGCAGCGCGCGCTGTATCGGGCCGCGCTGGATCATCTGACCGCGGGTCGTACCAGCGCCTTCAGGAATGCGGAGAAACGACTGGCCGATTATCCGCTGGCACCCTATCTCGACTACTATCGTCTGCAGACACAGCTCTCCTCGGTAACGGACAGGGAAATGCGGACGTTTCGCGACCGTCACCCAGACCTGCCGGTCAGCGAAATCATGTTTCGCCGCTGGCTGCAGCGCCTGGGATCTCGGCGTGAATGGGGCCGCTACCTCGACAACTACGTGCCCATGGACAATGCCGAACTGCGGTGCTACTACCTGCGCGCCCTCATCGCCAAAGGCCGATCCGAGGAGGCCTACGAGGCAACACCGTCACTGTGGACCGTGGCGCGCTCTCAACCGAAAGCCTGTGACCCCCTGTTCGATCAGTGGATCGCCGCCGACAGGCTCACCGAAGGGATTGTGTGGGAACGACTGCAGCTTGCACTGTCGAACAACCAGCGACAGCTTGCCCGGTACCTGCTGCGCTTTTTCAAAGGGCCTCTGAAGACCTGGGCGAACGAGTTGTACAACGTCCACGTTTCGCCGTCGGAGATCCTCAATTTCAGTAAATTTTCGGCAGACAACCCGTACCAGCGAAGCGTCATCGCGCACGGCGTCAAGCACCTGGCTCGCGAAGAAGCCGGCGACGCACGGCGCGCCTGGGAGACCTACCAGAGGCGTCAGAAATTCGACGAAGCCGAGGCCCTGGCTGTCGAGGAGGCCGTCACGCTGGCGGAGGCACGAGAGGGAAAGTTTCCAAGCCAACCACCGGCATTGACCTCCGAAAAATTCCTGGAAGGCATGGCGGAAGCGGCCGTGGACCACGAAAACTGGTCCGAAGCGCTGGCTTGGATAGAGCGACTGCCGACGGGAGCGTTCAATTCCAACCGCTGGCAGTACTGGCTGGGTCGTGCGCTTTCGCAAACCTATCTGAATTCAGAGCGCGCCCGTCTGACGTATCGCGCGCTCGCAACCGAGCGCGACTACTACGGATTTCTGGCTGCCGAGCAGATCGGCTACGCCATGCAGCTGAACCGGGCGCCACCGAGGCAGGACCGAGCAGAAATCAAAGGCATAGAGCGGATACCAGCGGTTAGACGGGCCATGGAACTCTACGCAGTCGGAGACACGATCAATGCCCGCAGGGAGTGGTTCAAGGTACTACCGACGCTGGAGCGCGACGATCAACTGGAAGCCGCCTATCTGGCTCAAGCGGTAGGCTGGACCTCCGAGAGCATCCGCATGGTCAACACCGCCAAACTGTGGGATCACCTGGATCTGCGCTTTCCCCTCGCCTATCCAGACCTGTACCAGCGGGTGAGCTTCGTCACCACGGTTCCCGAGCCGTTCCTGCTCGCCATCAGCAGGCAGGAGAGTCTGTTCGACCCCCGGGCACGCTCCAGTGCCAACGCGCGCGGGCTCATGCAGCTGCTGCACAGCACGGCCGTCCTCGTAGCGAAGCGCGTCGGCACCACGAGCCCGACCACCACCGACCTGTACGACCCCACGATCAATGTCGAACTGGGCGGCCATCATCTGGCGCGACTGCTGGGCCGATACGGTAGTCGACGACCGCTGGCAGCTGCCGCCTACAACGCCGGTGAGCACCGAGTAGATCGATGGATCAGTAACGCCAGCGGCAAGCCCATGGACGTGTGGATAGAGAGCATTCCCTTTCGGGAAACCCGAAAATACGTCAAGAACGTCATGTACTTCGCCCAGGTGTACGGACAGCTGCAGGGCGAGTCGCCACCGATGCTGAACGTCCGAGAGGCGCGCGTTCCTTGATCGACATCGGGGTCAATCTGCTGCATCCCCAGTTCAATCCGGATCGGCAGGCGGTGATCGAACGTTCGAGGCTGGCCGGCATAACCTGCATGATCGTGACCGGAACCGATCTCGAGGTGAGCCGGGCAGCGGTGGACCTGTGTCGGCAGCCGGGCGCGGCGCTTGTCTGCACCGCGGGCATACATCCTCACGACGCCAGGAGCGCGCCCAGCGGCTGGCGGGAAGACCTGCGCGCCCTGGCTCGGGAAGCGCCCGTCGTCGCCATCGGCGAAACCGGCCTGGACTTCAATCGGAACTTTTCACCGCCGCACATTCAGGAAGGGCTGTTCCGCGACCAGCTGGCGCTGGCTGCGGAGCTACACCTCCCGGTCTTCGTCCACGAACGCGATGCTTCCGATGCGGTGCTGCAGGCACTCAACGACATTCTGGGGCACCGTGGATGCGCGGCGCTCGGCATTGTGGTGCACTGCTTCACCGGAGATCTGGCCGCGCTTGACGCCTATCTGGAACTGGGCTGCCACATCGGCATTACCGGCTGGGTTTGCGATCGACGCCGAGGCGCTGGCCTGCGCGCACTGGTGCCGAGGATCCCCCTCGACCGGCTGCTGGTAGAGACCGATGCGCCGTTTCTCAGACCGCAAAACGCGCCCACCGACTACCATGGCC